>JAYVWK010000538.1:0-3469 GCA_043786185.1 Burkholderiales bacterium | reverse complement strand
TTCGACATTTTTTCCTGGCCTACCCGGGCTGCGGCAGGCATTTTTCTTTTTCTATGCCGCCGATTGTGCCGCCCTGCGTGCCGGTGGTCGCGGCGATCTCTACTGCGGCGGTGACTTTTCCGACAGCAGTGTCGACGGCGGTACCGCCGGCTTTGGCAATGGCGCGGCCGATGGCGGCATCAGCGATGGTGACGGCGGCTCCACCGACAGTGGTGGTTGCGGTGGTGGCGGCGATTGAGTTGCCCGCTCGCCGGCCGCTGGGGCTCTCGCGGCGAACGCCGCGTGCTTGACCGCACCTGCCGGCTACCGATTGGCGCTCTTCATCAAGCGCTGCTTTTCGCGCGTCCACTCGCGCTTTTTCTCGGTATCGCGTTTGTCGGCCTTTTGCTTGCCGCGCCCGAGGCCGAATTCCAGCTTGATGCGCCCGCCCTTGTAATGCAGGTCCAGCGGTACCAGGGTGAAACCGCGCTGTTCGACCTTGCCGATCAGGCGCGTGATTTCTTCCATGCGCAGCAGCAGCTTGCGGGTGCGCACCGCGTCGGGCTTGATGTGGGTTGACGCTTCAGGCAAGGGGCTGATATGCGCACCGATCAGGTACAACGCTCCATCGCGCACGATGACATAGCCTTCCTTGATCTCGGCGCGGCCGGCGCGAATCGCCTTGACTTCCCAGCCTTCGAGCACCAGTCCGGCCTCGTAGCGCTCTTCGATGAAGTAGTCGAAGGTCGCCTTTTTGTTTTGTGCGATGCTCATGGTGCAGGGCGCGCTTGCGGCTCCGCTAAAATAACGATTGTAACAATCGCTCAATGCATGGCCCCACAAGCCATGCGCCAGGCCGCCATCGTGCCCCAGATCCGCAAATCCGTTCTTGTTCCCTACAGTGCTGCGCGCATGTTTGGCCTGGTGGCCACGGTGCAGCATTACCCCCAATTCATGCCCTGGTGTGGCGGCGCGCGCCAGGCAGCGGAAGCCGACGGCAGAATGCGCGCGACCATCGACATCGACTACCGTGGCGTGCGCTCCAGCTTCACCACCTTGAACACCATCAGCGAACCGCATGCGATCGCGCTTAAGTTCGCCGACGGTCCGTTTGCCGAGCTCAATGGCGCATGGCGTTTCACCGCGCTCGATTTGGAAGCCTGCAAGGTCGAGTTCGACCTCGACTACGAATTTGCCAGTTCGATACTGGGCAAACTGGTAGCGCCGGTATTCGACGTCATCGCCAACTCGTTTATCGACGCATTCGCCAAGCGTGCCGAGGTCTTGTATGGCTGAGCTGCGCCATGCGAGTGTGGTTTACCTGGCGCAGGGTCGGCAGCATGTGCTTGAGATCGAGGTCGCTGCCGGCAGTACCCTGTCCGATGCGGTCGCGGCCAGCGGCTTGGCTGGCCGTGTGCCGGGGTTTGACCTGGCGGTCCATAGCTTGGGTGTGTGGGGCAGGCTCAAAGCCCCGGGTACTCTGCTATGCGATGGCGACCGGGTCGAGGTTTATCGACCGCTCACGGCCGATCCGAACATCGCGCGTCAGCGCCGTGTGGCCAAGAAGCGCGCAGCAGAAAGAAAATGATTCAAGGCCCGGCGTTGCCGGGCATTCGATTCATGCTCAGGTGCATTTGGCGGTGGCCATGTCCCGGCGTACTCTTTCGGTGTCTTTGGCACGTTCGGCGTCTTCGACGAAGTAGGGTTCGCCCTTGTCGTTGAAACGCCGAATACGTTGCCCACCCTCGAGTGCGGCCAGGCTCTGGCGCAGCCCGCGGCATTGATCTTCGCGGCGGCTATCGTTGGCGGCGGTCTCGCTGTCCTTTTGGCTCTTCTCGGCTGCGTCGGCCTGTCTTTTCTTGAAATCCGCTTCGCGCTCGGCGACCGATTTTTGCCCACCTGCCTTGGCGGCTGCCGTGGCCCCAGGCGCCGACGCAGTTCCAGCCGTCGTCGTCGCGCCTGCAGCAGCATCGCCGCTAGCAGCAGCGGCGGCGGGCGGCGCACTGCGCGCCTTGGGCGACTTGATAATGTTGGCCGACGGAATACCCGGCGGTGGTGGCAAATCGGAAAAAACCACGCGGCCGTTGGTATCGCGCCACTGATAGAGCTGCGCCGAAGCAACGCCGGGTAGCAGCAGGCTTGCTGCCAGCAGCGACAAAACCAAATACTTTTCACGTTGCATTTCTATATCCCTCAAAAAACTTTCTCTATTTCAAGACCTTAGCCGCTTTTTCTCAAGACGTCAATTTGTCTTTATGCCTTTGTCATAATAGCGCCTCCCGCCGCGGTCACGTACAATCACGCTTTGTGGCTCCCAAGGAATCACCCGATGCGGCTAATCGGCAAAGCACTTACCTTCGACGATGTCCTGCTGGTACCTGCACACTCGGCCATTTTGCCGCGTGACACCAGCCTGACCACCTTTCTTACCCGCAAGATCCGGCTCAACATTCCGCTGGTGTCCGCGGCCATGGATACCGTGACCGAGGCGCGTCTGGCGATTGCGATCGCACAGGAAGGCGGAATCGGCATCGTTCACAAGAACTTGACGCCCAAACTGCAGGCGGCCGAGGTTTCCAAGGTCAAACGCTTCGAGTCCGGCATTTTGCGCGATCCGATGACGGTAACACCCTCTATAACGGTTCGCGAGCTACTTGCGCTGACACACCAGCACAAAGTTTCTGGTTTTCCGGTAGTGGACCGCGGCACCGTTGTCGGCATGGTCACCAACCGCGATTACCGCTTCGAGACCAATCTCGACCAGCCTGTGGCGGCCATCATGACGCCGCGCGAGCGCCTGATTTACTTGAAGGAAGGCGCCACGCCGGAAGAAGCCAAGGCGCTGTTGCACAAGCATCGGCTGGAACGTGTGCTGCTGGTCAATGATGCGTTTCAGTTGCGCGGCCTGATCACGGTCAAGGATATTCTCAAATCGACCGAGAATCCGCATGCCTGCAAGGACGAGCACGGCAAGCTGCGGGTGGGGGCCGCGGTGGGTGTTGGCGAAGGTACCGAGACCCGGGTCGAACTGCTGGTGGCCGCGGGTGTGGACGTGATCATCGTCGACACCGCCCATGGCCATGCCCAGGGCGTGCTGGATCGCGTGCGCTGGGTCAAGCGCAGCTTTCCGCAGGTTGAAGTGGTGGGCGGCAACATCGCGACCACCGAGGCCGCTAAAGCCCTGGTCGATCATGGTGCGGATGGTGTGAAAGTGGGCATCGGCCCCGGCTCGATCTGCACTACACGTATTGTGGCTGGCGTCGGCGTGCCGCAGATCACCGCGATTTCCAATGTGTTCCAAGCGCTCAAGGACACCGACGTGCCGATCATTGCCGACGGCGGCATTCGCTATTCGGGCGACATATCCAAGGCCTTGGCCGCCGGTGCGCATAGCGTGATGATGGGTTCGGTGTTCGCCGGCACTGAAGAGGCGCCGGGCGAGACGATCCTGTACCAGGGGCGTTCCTACAAGCTCTATCGCGGCATGGGT
>JAYVWK010000537.1:0-4084 GCA_043786185.1 Burkholderiales bacterium | reverse complement strand
CAATCTGATCGGCTCGATCCAGGTCAAGGGGCGCGCCAGCGTGGGCGGTAATGTGTGCAACGCCTCGCCGGCGGCCGACAGCGTGCCGGCCCTGATCGCCGCGGGCGCGCGCGCCAGCGTGCTCGGGCCCGCCGGTCGGCGCGAGATCGCAGTGGAAGACATCGCTGCCGGGCCCGGCAAGACCACTCTTGCCAAGGGCGAGATCGTCACCTCGTTCCTGCTGCCCAAGCGCGTGGCACGTTCGGGGGATGCCTACCTGCGCTTCACACCGCGTACCGAGATGGATATCGCGGTGGTGGGCGTGGGCCTTAACCTGAGTCTGGACGACAAGGGCGTGTGCAGCGCCGCCCGCGTCGGCCTCGGAGCGGTGGCCGAGCGCGCGCTGCTGGTACCGGAAGCGGCTGCGGCACTGATCGGAACCACGGTCGATGCGGCGGCGCTGGAGCGTCTGGCCGCGGCGGCGAGCGCCGCCTGCCGGCCGATCGACGACAAGCGCGGCACGCGCGAATTCCGCATCAAGGTGGCCGGCGTGCTGGCACGCCGCGCCGCCGGCATCGCGCTCGAACGGGCACGGGGAGGGCACTGAAATGAGCAAGCAACACGTGAGTACCACGGTGAACGGCGACGCCGTCGAGTTCCTGTGCGACACCCGCCAGACCCTGCTCGATGTGCTGCGCGACGAGTTGGGCATGACCGGCACCAAGGAAGGCTGCGGCACCGGTGACTGCGGCGCCTGCAGCGTGACCATCGATGGCCGCCTGGTGTGCTCCTGCCTGGTGCTGGGCGTGGAAGCGCAGGGCTGTGCGGTGAACACCATCGAAGGTATGGCCCAGGGTGATCACCTGCATGTGCTGCAGCGCAAGTTCCTCGAACACGCCGCACTGCAATGTGGCATCTGCACGCCGGGCTTCCTGGTGGCGGCGCGCTCGCTCTTGGAGCGCAATCCCGATCCGAGCGAAGAGGAAGTGCGCTATTGGCTGGCGGGCAACCTGTGCCGCTGTACCGGATATCAGAAGATCGTCGAAGCGGTGCTGGATGCCGCACGCGAAATGCGGGGGGCTTGAAAATGCTGACCAGAACCAACAACGCGGACAAGCAGCTCAAGGTCGTCGGTACCCGTCCGGTGCGTCCGGACGGCGAGGCCAAGGTCACCGGCCAGGCGCGCTACGGCGCGGATTTTTCCGCGCCGGGCATGCTATGGGCGAAGATTTTGCGCTCGCCGCATGCCCATGCGCGGATTCGCGCGATCGACGCTTCGGCCGCGCTGGCCTTGCCCGGCGTCAAGGCGGTGCTGACCGGCGCCGATTTCAAGGAGCAGCCCTTCGAGTATGTGGGGCCGGAGCGGGTCGCGGTCAATTACTGGCACATGACGCGCAATGTGATGGCGCGCGAAAAGGTGCTCTACGAGGGGCACGCGGTGGCCGCGGTGGCGGCGATCAGCCCGGCGCTGGCCGAGGCGGCGCTGCAGCTGATCAAGGTCGACTATGAAGTGCTGCCGCATGTAATCGATGTCGACGCCGCGATGCAGCCGGACGCGCCGCTGCTGTTCGATGACATGATCACGCGCGGCATCGAACCGGCACCGACCAAGCCATCCAACGTCTCCAAGCGCATCGAGTTCAAGGTCGGGGACACCGAGGCAGGTTTCGCCGCGGCCGATGCGGTGGTGGAAATGAATTTCAAGACCGCGGCGGTGCACCAGGGCTACATCGAACCGCATTCCTGTCTGGCGCGCATCGGCGCCGATGGCCAGGGCGAGCTGTGGTCGGCCAGCCAGGGCCATTTCGTGGTGCGCGCCTATACCGCGAAACTGCTTGGCATGGAGATCGGCGATCTGCTGGTGCATCCGGCGGAAATCGGCGGCGGCTTCGGCGGCAAGACCGTGGTCTATGTCGAGCCGGTGGCGGCCGCCCTGTCGAAGAAGACCGGCCATCCGGTGAAGATCATGATGAGCCGCGAAGATGTGTTCAAGGCCACCGGGCCTACTTCCGGCGCCTCGATGACGGTCAAGATCGGCGTCAGCAAAGACGGCAAGATCGTTGCAGGCTACGGTCTCTTCAAGTTCCAGGCCGGCGCTTTTCCGGGTTCGCCGGTGATGAATGCCTGCATGTGTGCTTTCGCGCCGTATGACATCGCTAACGTCAATACGATCGGCTACGACGTGGTGTCGAATCGGCCGAAGTCGGCGGCCTATCGCGCCCCCGGTTCGCCGATTTCCGCTTTCGCGGTGGAAAGCGTGCTCGACGTCCTGGCCGGCAAGATCGGCATGGACCCCTTGCAACTGCGCCTGAAGAACGCAGCGCGGGCCGGAACGCCCACCGCCTATGGCCCCAAGCATGCGCATGACGGCTATGCCGAAACCATCCAGGCCCTGCAACTGCATCCGGCCTACAAGGCGCCCTTGGGCAAGAACCAGGGGCGCGGCGTGGCCTCGGGTTTCTGGTTCAACGGCGGCGGCGAATCGGCCGCCAACGTGCATGTGAATGAAGACGGCGGCGTGGTGATCGCCACCGGCAGCATGGATATCGGCGGTTCGCGCGCCTCGATGGCGATGATGGCGGCCGAGACGCTCGGCGTGCCGTACGACAAGGTGCGGTCGATCGTCGCCGATACCGGTTCGGTCGGCTACAACCATGTCACCGGCGGCTCGCGCGTGACCTTCGCCACCGGCATGGCGGTGGTCGACGCCTGCAACAAGGTGATCGACGACCTGCGCGGCCGCGCCGCCCTGATCTGGGATGTGGACGCGGCCGGCGTGGTGTGGGAAGACGGTCATGCCAAGCCGGCAAGCGCCGCGGTAGGCGACTTCAAGCCCTTGTCGCTGGCGGCCATCGCCGCCAAGCGCGGCGTCACCGGCGGGCCGATCGTGGCCGAAGCCGCGGTCAACGCCGGCGGCATGGCGCCGGGCTTCGCGACGCAATTCTGCGATGTCGAGGTCGATCCGGAAACCGGAGCGGTGAAAATCCTGCGCTTCGTAGCCGCCCAGGACGTCGGCCGCGCGATTCATCCGGCTTATGTCGAGGGGCAGATCCAGGGGGGCGTGGTACAGGGCATTGGCTGGGCGCTGAATGAGGAATACATCTACAACGCCGCCGGACGCCTCTCCAATGCCGGCTTCCTCGACTACCGCATTCCGGTGGCGTCCGACCTGCCGAACATCGACGTGGTGTTGGTCGAGGTGCCCAATCCGAACCATCCGTTCGGTGTCAAGGGGGTGGGCGAGGTCAACATCGTGCCGGTGATGGCGGCGATCGCCAACGCGATCCAGCAGGCCACCGGGCGGCGCCTGACCGAACTGCCGATGTCGCCGCCGAAAGTGCTGGCGGCGATCGACGCGGGGGCCTGAACATGTCGCCCGCAGCGCCGGCGCGGGTGGTGCTCACCACCGGGTTCAGCCAGCGCTATACGGGTGGCGTGAAGGAGTTCGCGATCGAGGCCTCCAACCTGCGCGGGATTCTCAAGGCCATGGAAGCGCGCTTTCCCGGTCTTGCCGAAATCCTGGAAGAAGAGACCTCGATCGCCATCGACGGCGAGATCCACGAGTTGCTCTACAGCCAGCCGATCCGGCCGGGCTGCGAGGTGTTTTTCATTCCGCGCATCGAGGGTGGCTGAGGCGGCGACCCTGTTGTGCGCATCCCGCGGCGTAGGCGCTTCCCGGCCTCAGTGCGGCAATTGCGCGATGTTGCGCGGGTCCGCCTTGAGCTCTCCGCGCTCCACTTGTAAGACCAGCTCGGTGAGCGCCTGATTAAGCGGCGCCACCATGCCGATCGACCTGGCGGTTTGCACCACGTAGCCGTTCATGAACTCGATTTCGGTGCGCCGGCCTTTCGCCATGTCCTGGCCCATCGAGGCGACCTGGGTATCGGAGCGCTTTTTCGACTGCGCCAGCAGGGTTTCCTCGGAGTATCAAAGGGGCCGAGGTCGAGTATCAAAGGGGCCGAGGTCGAATTGAATTCGCATAACCCCTGAAACCGGCTCCCACCACTGCTTTCAAGCCGATGCAAACTTCCAACCCGCTACCAGAGCCATTCTTGGCGGCATGGCATGGTGCGAAGTGCGGAATGTGTGAGCGGCGTTAGCTGCC
>JAYVWK010000536.1:0-3692 GCA_043786185.1 Burkholderiales bacterium | reverse complement strand
CATCGGTCGCGATCAGTTTCCAGATCGATCCTGCTGCTGCGGTCAGCGATGCCGAGGGTTATGTGCTCGAGGTGACGCCTTCGGCCATTCGAATCCTGGCGCGGCAGCCGCATGGCCTGTTCAATGGCGCGGTCAGCCTGTTGCAGTTGGCGACCGCCGACGGTGTACGCCGTGGCCCGACACGCGTCAAGGCGCAGCACATCGAAGACTTGCCGCGCTTTTCCTGGCGCGGCCTGATGCTCGATTCCGCGCGCCATATGCAGACGCCCGAACAGATCAAGCGCTTCATCGATGCGATGGCCCTGCACAAGCTCAATGTCCTGCAGTGGCACCTAACGGATGATCAAGGCTGGCGCCTGCCTATTGCCAAGTACCCGCGCCTGACGGAAATCGGTGGCTGGCGCATTCCCGCCGGTGCGGCCGGCATCGATGCGAAGACCGGAAAGCCTGTTCGCTATGGCGGCTTCTATACCGCCGACCAAGTGCGGGACATCGTGCGCTACGCCGCCGATCGCTACATCACCGTAGTGCCGGAAATCGATATGCCCGGCCACGCGCAGGCGGCCATCACCGCCTACCCCGAACTGGGTACGGCACCGACGCCGGGCGTCTCGCATGATTGGGGGGTGCATACCTACCTATTCAACAATGAGGAAAGCACCTTCGTCTTCCTGGAAGACGTGCTGACCGAAGTGATGGCCTTGTTCCCCAGCCGGTACATTCATATCGGCGGCGACGAGGCAGTCAAGGATCAGTGGAAGGCATCGCCACGCGTCCAGCAGCGCATGCGCGAACTGGGCGTCGCCGACGAGACCGCGATGCAGGCCTACCTGACCGCGCGCATGCAGCGCTTTCTGGCGGCGCATGGTCGCCGCCTGATTGGCTGGGATGAAATCCTGGAAGGCGGCCTGCCCGCCGATGCTACCGTGATGTCCTGGCGAGGTGTGGAAGGTGCGGCGACGGCCACCGCCAGCGGCCACGACAGTGTGTTGTCGCCTTGGCCCACGCTATACCTGGATAACCGCCAGGGCACCGGTGCCGACGAGCCGCCGGGCCGAACCCGGCTGATATCGCTGGAGACGATCTACCGCTTCGACCCGCTGCCGCCGACCATGACTGCCGAACAGGGCAAGCATCTGCTCGGCGTACAAGGCAATGTCTGGACCGAGCACATCCGCACGGCCGATCGCGCGCAGTGGATGGCGTTTCCGCGCGCGGCAGCCATTGCGGAGATGGGTTGGTCACCGGCAGATCGGCGTGACTGGCCGGATTTCCTGCGCAGGCTGCCGGCCCTGTTTGCAAGCTACGCAGCGCTGGGCGTCGTCCACGCCGACAGCAGCTTCTCCGTGCTGGCCGATACCCGCTATGTCGAGCTGGGCGCCCGCGCGAAAGTGTCAATGTCCACGCAGTTCAGCGCTGGTGAAATTCGCTATACGCTCGATGGCAGCGAGCCGCGCGCCGTTTCGCCACGATACCAGGGCACGCTGGACCTGCCGGTGCCGACCATCCTTTCGGCCGCCAGTTTTTCCGGCGAGCAGCGGCTCTCGCACACCCTGCGGCTGCCGCTTAGCCGCAAGACCGCCCAGCGCCGCAGCAGCGCCGAGCTGAAACTGTGCAGCGATGGCATCGGCCTGGACCTTGAGGACGATGCGCCCGCCACCGGGCCGCGCGCCATTTTCGCCGTGGACATCCAGAACCCGTGCTGGATCTTCGAGCAGGCGCGCCTGGACGGTGTCGATCGCATCAGCGCCGGTGTCGGCAGCGTGCCCTTCAATTTCCAGATCGGTGATGCGGCGGCGAAGATCCAGTTTCCGGTGCCCACTACGCCCGAGGGCGAACTGCTGGTGATGCTGGATCGCTGCAATGGCGAAGTGATCACCAGACTGCCACTCGCGCCTGCGAAAGACGCTCCTGTGGTGACCAAGCTGCCTGCGCAGGGTTTGCCGCGCCTCAAAGGCCAGCACGATCTGTGCATGCGCTTCTCGCAGCACACACTCGACCCGATCCACACGCTCGACTGGATCCAATTATTGGACGCGCCGCCCGCGCCGCGCACCGGAACCAAATAAACCATGGCCACGCTGATCCTGAAATCGCCGCTGCAGGGTTGGGTGCTGCCGCTGCCCGAGATTCCCGACCCGGCCTTCGCGCAAGGGATGGCCGGTGAAGGCCTCGGCATCGACCCCACGGACAATGTGCTGCATGCGCCGTGCGCGGGTATCGTGACCTCGATTGCCGGGGCCCGGCATGCGCTGGGGCTGCGCAGTGGTAACGGCGTCGAACTGCTGCTGCATGTCGGGATCGACACCGTAAACCTGGCCGGTGCGGGTTTCGAAGCGCTGGTCAACGCAGGCGATAGCGTCGAGTGCGGCCAGCCCTTGCTGCGCTTTGACCTAGACAAGGTGGTTCGCCAGGCACCAAGCGCAGTCACGCCGATTCTGGTGGTGGGCGGCGGCAAGTTGCTGAGCAGCCACGGCGCGGGCACCGTGGACGTCGGCGATTTCCTGATGGAGATCGAAATCGAAAGCAGCATGCCGGGACCAGGCGATGCCGACGCGACCGATGCGCCTTCCTCCCGCCGCCGGCTGGTGGTGGGTTTCGAACATGGCTTGCATGCACGCCCAGCCTCGCAGCTGGTGGCGGCCCTGCGCCCTTTCGTCGCCAAGGTCAGCCTTCATGCCGACGCCGGTCGGGCCAATGCCCGCAGCGCAGTGGCGATCATGGCGCTGGGCGTGGGCTGGAACGAAGTCGTGGAGGTGGTGGCGGTCGGTAGCGACGCCGAGGCGGCGCTGGATGCGCTTGCTGCCGTGTTGGCTGTCGCGCAGTCGGTGGAATCGTCCAGCGCCGACAACAGCTTGCTGCCCATGCCATCGGGTCCTGTGCGCGAGCGCATAAACGGTCTGGTCGCCAGTCGCGGACAGGCCATGGGCAAGGCCACCTTCCTGCATGCGCGCGACATCGAAGTGGCCGACACCAGTGCAAGTCCGGATCAGGAACTCGCTCGCCTGTCGGCAGCGATTGCCGGCGTACTCGCGCAAACGCTTGCGCTGGCCGAGTCGCAACCCGAAGCGCAGCGCGAAATCCTGCACGCACATGCGCAACTGGTGGAAGATCCCGAACTGGGCGAGCAGGCGCAGCGCCATATCGCCAGCGGATGCAGTGCCGGCCAGGCCTGGCGCAATGCGATCGACGTTGCCGCACAGGCTTTGGGCAAGCTGGGCGACCCGCGGATGCGCGAGCGCATCGCCGATCTTCGCGACATCGAACTACAGGTGCTCGCGGTGCTCGCCGGCGGTCCGGCCCGCGCGCCGATCGAGCTTCCGGAAAACGCCATCGTCATTGCTGACGAGTTGTTGCCTTCGCAACTGATCGGGCTGGATCGCCAGAAACTTGCGGGCCTGTGTATCGCCCGCGGTGGTCCGACTTCGCACACGGCCATCATCGCTGCAGCGCTCGGCCTGCCGGCACTAGTCGCGGCCGGCCCGCGGATTCTGGACATCGAAGCGGGTTGCGCCGTGCTTCTGGACGCCGAACGGGGCTTTATCCAGGCGGCGCCCGGGCTGGCCGAGCAGGAACAGATCACGCGCACGCTGTCCAAGCGCAAAGAGCAGCACGCGAGCGACCTGGCGAGTGCCACGAACAGCGCGATTACCCTCGACGGCCTGCCAGTGCGGGTCTGCGCCAATCTCGGC
>JAYVWK010000535.1:0-2974 GCA_043786185.1 Burkholderiales bacterium | reverse complement strand
GAGGCCGCCGCCAAATCCGACGAGGTGCTGATCATCCGCCCCGGCAGCGACACCGCGCTGGCGCTGGCGATGATGCATGTGATCTGCGCCGAAGCGCTGCACGACGCCGCGTTCGTCGCTGCGCACACGCAAGGCTTCGAGCAACTCGCAGCCCAGGTGCAACAGTTTTCACCGGCATGGGCGGCGCCAATCACCGGCATTGCGGGGACAAGCATCGTCGCGCTGGCGCGGCGCTATGCCGCCACGCGCCCGGCGATGATCGTGCTGGGCGGCAGTTCGATGCATAAGGGCGCCAATGGCTGGCAGGCCGGGCGTGCGATCGCCTGCCTGCCGGGCCTGACCGGCAATGTCGGGATTGCGGGTGGCGGCTTCGGTCCGCGCCACGGCAGCGCCGCCCATGGCCGTGGCCTGGGCAGCATCATCGAGCCCGGGCGTCGCGCGCCCGGCAGCGCCTTGCCCAACCAGATGTCGGCCTTCACCAGAGCCTTGTGCGAGGGGCGCATTGAGAACCTTCTGTTGATGGGCACCAACATGCTGTCTTCATTCGCCGATGCGGGCCAAGTGGCTGCGGGCCTGCAACGCACGCGGTTGGTAGTGAGCTACGACCTCTTCCTGAACGACACCGCGCGCCGCTTCGCCGATGTGGTGCTGCCGGCCACCGCCTGGCTCGAGGAACTGGGTTGCAAGATGACCCATACCCATCTGTACCTGATGGAACCGGCACTGGCGCCGGCCGCTGAGGCGCGTTCGCTCTATTGGCTGTTCAAGACCCTGGGCGAACGCCTTGGCCTCGAAGGCTTTTATCCCTGGGTGTCGGATGAGGCGATGATCGACGCGATTCTCGACCACCCTTGTACCGGGCACGCCACGGTGGCCTCGCTGCGCGCGCAGGGGGGCATTGGTGCGCTCAACATATCGCATGTGGCCAATCCGAAGCTCGATTTCGATACGCCCTCGCGCAAGATCGAGTTTTTCTCAAACGAGGCCAAGCGCCTGGGCTTGCCACCCTTGCCGACCTTCGATGCGGCCGCCAGCCTGGCAACGCCGGCAGGCGCTATGACCTACCCGTTGTCACTCACGCAGGGCCGTACCCTCACGCATTTCCACAGCTTCTACAACAACGGCCGCGAGCTGCCGACCCTGGCGCGCCGCGAGACTGAACCGACACTGTGGCTGGCCCCGGCTGATGCCGCGGCACGGCAACTGGCCGATGGTGCCGCGATCCGCGTCTTCAATCAGCGCGGCGAACTGGCGGCGCGGGCGCGCGTCACCGAGAAGATTGCGGCCGGCACTGTGTGGATGCGCGATGGCTGGCCAGGCTTGAACGCACTTATCGCCGGGGACGCTGTTTTGCCGGACGAGGCGGTTGATCTGTTCGCATTTTCAGCCGGTCAGGCGAGCTTCGATGCCATGGTCGAGGTGGCGTCGGCGTAGCTGGATTGACCAACCCGTGTACGGGCCGCAACCGCGCTATCCCACCCCATCAATCCTGCGCTTCAGACGTTGGCAGCCCTGCCGTGCAGCTTCAAGCCAAGCGCGCGCGTCACTTTCAGGATGGTCGCAAAGCTCGGATTGCCCTGACCTGAGAGTGCTTTGTACAAACTCTCACGCCCCATCCCGGTATCTTTCGCCAATTGCGTCATGCCGCGCGCGCGCGCGATGTTGCCCAGGGCCTTGGCGATAAAGGCCGCATCGTCGCCGGCTTCTTCCAGGCATGCTTCGAAATACAAGCTCACGTCTTCCTCGGTTTTGAGGTGTTCGGCACTATCCCATTTACGCAGCTTCAACGCCATGTTGGCTCCCTACAATTCGCGCGCCAGTTTCAATGCGGCTTTGATGTCCTTGTGCTGGCCGGACTTGTCGCCGCCCGCCAACAGAATTACCCATTGCTTGCCTCGCCGGGCGAAATACACGCGGTAGCCAGGCCCGTAATGAATCCGCATCTCCGATACACCTTCGCCCACAGGTTCGCAATCGCCGAAGTTGCCGTCTTCTGCGCGGTCGATGCGCGCCTGAATGCGCGCGATCGCCCGCTTGTCCTTCAAAGTGGCAAACCAGGCATCAAACGCTTGAGTGGTTTGAATCTCAATCATGCGTCAGAATGTATATTGTAGGATACATATGGTCAAGTGAGTCTTGAGCGAACTGTCTTCGGCGAACAACAGGTGGCGGAATGTTTAGCGGCATCGGGTGCGACTGATCGGGCGAGTCGTCAACGCGCGATTGGCGGCACATGTCGAAGATGTCCGTCGCACCGGAAATGTGGTTGAACGAGATGCAAACTCAAGGACGGCGTTGTTGATCTTTCTGCGCGGATGCACCCTGACGCAGCAGCGTGACTCCCACCAACAATGCCGGCAGGCCGCAGGCGATGAAGCCGGCGCTGTAGCTGCCGGTTAAGCCCAGCAAGGCTGAAAACATCAGCGGCTCGGTCAGCGCGCCCACTTGCCCGAACGAAAGTACCCCGCCGGTGACCGCGCCGCGCTTGCCCTCGGGCGCCGCGCGCGCCGCTTCCGAGAGCAAGACACCGTGCCAGGAGAGCGCGGTGGCGCTCAGCATGCCGGCGACCACGCCAACCAGGAGCCTTGGCCAGTCGCCGCTGGAAAGCCCAAACAAGGCGGTGCTAGCGGCCATGCCAAGCGCCAGCGTCGCCAGCATCACGCGCGGCGCGACCCGGCCGCTGCCAAGCCAGCCCCACAGGATGCGCCCGGGCACCGCCACCATCACCGCCACCGAGAACGCAAAACCGGCCGCCACCGGCGTGTAGCCAATGGTCGTGAGGTACACCACGAAATACGCCGTCACCACCGCCTGCAGGCCGTTGAAGGCCAGGCAGGCCAGCGACAAGCCACGCAGCGCGGGGATGCGCAGCACCGTCTGCAGCGTCTCGCGCAGGTCCGACAGGCGGATCGCCTGCTCCGGCACCCGGTCGTCGTCGAACACATGGCGCAGCGGCTGCAGCACAAACGCGAAT
>JAYVWK010000534.1:0-8094 GCA_043786185.1 Burkholderiales bacterium | reverse complement strand
GCCGCCAGGTGAAAGCCGTTGAATGCTGTGGTCTTGCTGCCGTTGCCGGTGGCAGGCCAGATGCGCTTGGCATGCGGCACCGCGCCGTCGATGCGCAGTGCGACCCCGGAAATGAACCCGGCCGCGGGCGACAACAGAAACACGATCGCCGCCGCCACCTCGCTCTCGGTACCATAGCGGCCCGCCGGAATCTGCTTGTGACGCTCGCGAATCGACTTCTTGAACGGCTCGGCATAGGTGTCCAGCCCGGAGGATGCGATCAAGCCCGGCGCCACCGCGTTGATGCGCACCGGCGCCCATTCGATGGCCGCCGTTTCGGTGAAGTTGAGAATGCCGCCACGCGAGGCGCCCGAGTGGCCCATGCCCGGCATGCCCATCCATATGTCGGCCAGCATGTTGACCATCGCGCCGCCATGGGCGGCCATCCACTGGTTGTAGACCTCGCGGCTCATCAGAAAGCAGCCGGTCAGGTTGTTGCGCACCACCGCGTCCCAGCCCTTGCCGGAAATGTCTTTGAGCGGCGCGGGAAACTGCCCGCCGGCGTTGTTGACCAGGCCGTCGATGCGGCCATGGGCGGTGAGCACATTTTCGACCGTGCGCTTGACCGCCTCTTCCTCGCGGATATCGCAGACATGCGTTGTGGCAGTACCACCGACCGCGGCGATTTCCGCCTGCACGGCTTCCAGTTTCTCGATTTTGCGGCCGATCAGCGCGACGCGGGCGCCCAGCGCCACCAGTTCATGCGCGGTGCAGCGGCCAATGCCGGAGCCGCCACCGGTGACGAGCACGCTTTGCCCGGCGAACAGGTCCGGCCGGAAAATGGATTGGTAGGGACTGGTCATTGAAAGATGTTGGCGCAGATGATGGTGAATCGCGCGCAGCGTGCGGGCGAAGCTACGAGTCTACCGTGAAGCCGATGTGAATCCTGCTCGGCTTTTTGGCGGCGCGGCGTGGCTGTTGCGCGGCTTCGAAGGGCTTGCTCATCTCCTTGATGGCATTGGCTTTTAAGGCCGCTTGCTGGCAGAATGCTGTTTGCAGTGCAACATCGACCGGGGCCAAGTCAGCGTAACCGGGGCTCCGTGCGTTAAGTATCAAGAGAAAGCGCTCACAAGGCGCGGGTTTTTTGACAAACCATTTTCTTGCGTGGAGGAAGTGCGTGGTGCAGATTCTCAAGCTTATGGGCAACGGCATTCCGCAAGGATGGCTTACCCTCGAGGAAGCGGTGTTGCACTATGCCGCAGGCGAAGTCACGTGGGAACTCGGCCAGGAAGTGGCCACCCTGCGCGGCGGCCACAACGCCATTTCCGGTCTGCGCTCGAAAATCACCGTCAATTCGATCGTCGGTGTGCGGGGCTTCGGCAAGGTCAATCCCTTCGACATCGTGCCCATGCTCACCAACGACAAGCTGTTCCGGCGCGACAAGTTCCACTGTGCCTATTGCGGCGATCACCTGCACGCCAACGAACTCGAACGCGAACACATCGTGCCCTTGTCGCGTGGCGGGCGCGACGGCTGGATGAACGTGGTGTCCGCCTGCCGCCCCTGCAACCAGAGGAAGGGCAATCGCCAGCCGCACGAGATCAACATGCCGCTGGTCTATACGCCCTATGTGCCAAGCCTGTGGGAAGACATGATCCTGCGCAACCGCAGGATTCTCACCGACCAGATGGAGTTTCTGTCGGCGCATCTGCCGCGCGGGTCGCGCTTGACCGCCTGAACGACGCTTGCGAAGGCTTGCACGGCAGGTCGAACTACGCAGCGGCGTTCCATCTCAACGCTCAAAGCCGGTGCTTCAGATTGACGGATCGCCTTCGAATCGTTGTCGGTCGGAAAACAACAACACCGTGTCATACAGGCTCGGACCGTAGTGGCGCAACGCAACGTTGCGATAGGCGTGGATGCCCTGCACTTTGTCGAGAATCTCGAACAGGTCCTGCGGATAGTGATAACAGGTGATCGCCATGTCCGGCTGGCACCTGCCGATCAGTTCGCGCGCACCTTCGATCACCTTGCACTCGTAGCCTTCCACGTCCATCTTGATGAGGCTGCAGTCCGGCACCGCATCGTCCAGACGCACGCACGGCACCGTGATTGGGATGCCGGTCGCGGCCACCGCATTGCCGCCAAACGGGTTCTCCGGGTTGTCGTAAAAGGTGATCGAGCCGCTGGCGGCGCCAACGGCCTTGCAGTGCGTAGTCACGCCTTCGCGCGAGGCATGGCGTTCCAGTTGGCGATACTGGCCGGGCGTCGGTTCAAAAGCGTGGATGTGGCGGAACCTGCCCGCGGTGACCTTGAGGAATTTCTCCAGCGTGTCGCCGTGTGCCGCACCGACATCGACATAGATTTCGTCGGGTCCGGGCACCAGGCTTGCCTGATGGTTGCGCGGATTGAAATACTCGGTCTCGCCGGGGAAGGCGGCGGCCAGGAGCGGCGTGCGATCGCCCTTGCAAATGGCGTTGATGCGGGCATGCAGGGTTTGGTGCGAACGCAGGTCGGTGAATATGCGCGCCACCGCGGCGATCTGCTGCGCTGATTGTTTTTGCCACCAAAGACGCTCATCGCGCACCGCCAGATAGGTATGCGGCAGACCGAGTTCGTCGAGTTTTTGCAGAAAATCGATGACCCGCACGTCGCCCAGGGCGGCCAAGCCCGGAATGCACCAGGTAGCGTCCTGGTTCTGGAAAAAATGCACGACCTCGACCGGCCGGGTCTGGGCGATGCGGGCGAATTGCGCGAGCGGGACCGTGGGCACTTGCGCGTCACCCAAACTCAGACGCTCGCCGTCGCGATAAAAGCTGTCTGACAGATAGCCCGCCACCCGGCCTTCAAGCGCGCTGTGGATCGCGGGCGCGAAGAGCTTGAAGAGGGTGGCCGGAAAGCCGGTAAAAAACGTCGCTCTGGATTGCTGTGGTGCGCTCATGGCCTTTTCGTCCGCATCCCTGTGCCGCGCCAGCGCGCACCCACACGGACTTCAACAGATTTGACCCTGTTCGCAAGCGGCGCGGTCGGCCAAGGAGGTGTGCAAAGCGCCACTACTTCACCGCCCTTGTGCGCCTGCGCCGCGCGCTGGACGCGCGGCCGTACAGGCGGCGCCGGCTCAGGGCGGCGTAATGTGGCTGGCGTGATTGACCAGGTACCAGTCGGCCACCTCTTCGCGTTTGGCGAACCAGACGTCGCCGAACTGCTTCACGTAACCCAGAAAGTCGCGGAAGAATTGCATGCGGTGCGGATGTCCCGACACATGCGGATGCAGGCCGATGTTCATCATTTTGCCGGTCTTGGCGCTTTCGGCATAGAGCTCGTTGAATTGGCTCTTCAACATCAGGAGCGCGTCTTCACTGGTCATGGCGCGCCGGTGGAAGAAGGTGAAGTCGTTGATCTCCACCGAATACGGCACATTGACCAACGGCCCGTGCGCGGTGTGGATCAGGTAGGGCTGGTCGTCGTTCATGTAGTCGCACAGGAACTTGCAGCCGGCCTCGGCCAGCACGTCCGGCGTGTTCGGCGTAGAGCGCAGCGAGGATGAGAGCCAGCCGCCGGCCTTCCTGCCCACCACCTGCTCGTACACCTTGAGGGTTGCGTGGATCACCGCCTTTTCGCCGGCGGGATCGAACATGTATTGCGGCAGCAACTCGCCCTGCTCATAGTTGTGTGCCACCAGCTCCCAGTTCTGCGCCTTGGCCCGTTCGATGATTTCGCCGCGCTCCAATGCGGTCTTGGCGTTGAAGGTGACCGACAGCGGCACACCGAACGAATCGAACAGATCGAACATGCGCCAGCAGCCTACACGCAGGCCGTACTCGCGCCAGGTGAAGTTGGGGTAGTCGGCCACGTTGCCCGGCAAGGCATCCGGAATGGTCGGCGGACCGCCGGCGTAATAGGGCTTGGTCGAGTCCTTGAGCAGGTCCCAGTATTCGCAGTTGAGCGTGATGATCAGCGCCAGGCGCTTGCCGTTCGGCCACTTCAGTGGTTGGCGCTTGCTGATGGGTACCCAGTCGTAATGAGCCATGAAAAGTTGTCTGTCCGGTAAACATCAGAGAGTGATCGATTCTACAGGCGGCATCGCGCACTGCTAGAATCAAGTCCCGCTTCGATGCGTGCCGTTGCCTGGCGCATTTTTCGACGTTGCGCCGGGCCGGGTCAGCGCGACTGAACGAGTGTGAATTTTGGCGATGACAAAGGAGATGCCATGCAGCGATTCTTGAGATTGGCTATGACCTGTGTGTTGTCGGTAGCTGCCTGCGGCGCCGCCGCCCAGGACAAGGTGGTGTACCACTTCGACAGCGGCATCGCGCAGGCGACCAAGGGCTTGCGCAACATGCGCAATCACCTTGACGTCGATCCGCAGGCCAACCTCGTGGCGGTGGCGCATGCCGAGGGCGTGGATTTCCTGATGGAGGGGGCGAAGACCACCAACAACCAGGAATTCGCCGCGCTGGTGGGTGATTTGACGTCGCGCGGCGTGAAGTTCGAGATCTGCGAAATCACGCTCAAAAACCGCAATCTGAAAAAAGACCAATTCATTCTGGGTCCCGGCTATACGCCGTCAGGGGTGGCGCGCATCGCCAACCTGCAGGCGCGCGAGCGGTACGCTTACATCAAGCCGTAGCACTCCTTCGCTGGCGTCAGCCAAAGGCAATCGGCCTCGGCAAAATGCGGGTACACTCTCGGCATATTGCCATTGCATTTCGGACCGACGACAATGTCTGCGATCTTCAAGGATTTGCCCGACCCCGCGACTTCACCGACGGCGCTGTATCTGCGTCGTGCTGCCGCCCTGTTGGGTTTTGACAAAGTGCCGCGCTCGGAGCGTGAGTTCTCGATGCTGGCCGGCCAGCCGGTCGCACCGGCGGTCATCGAGCGCCTGCTGAACTTCGGCGTGCCGAGCCGCCATCTGGCTTTCATCTCACCGCAACGCACCTTGTCGCATCGCAAGGCGCGGGGCGAGCTGTTGACGCCAGACGAAAGCGATCGCGCGGTGCGCGCCGCACGCTTGCTGGCCCTGAGTGAAACGGTGTTTGGCGACAGGGCGCGGGCGCTGCAATGGCTGGCCCGGCCAGTCAAGCAACTGCGCGGCAACACCCCCTTCGACATGATGGCTTCCGAATCCGGCGCGCGCGTGGTCGAGGAGTTGCTGGTGGGGATCGACGAAGGTTACTTCGCCTGATCACCGGCAGCATGGCGGCCGCGTGAAGGTTTGGCGCATCAGTAACCACGGCGATTTGTCCGGTCGCGGCGGCTTGCGGGCCGCCGGGCGCTGGCATTGCGCCGGCCGGCCGATTGTCTATCTGGCAGAGCATCCGGCCAGCGCGTTGCTTGAAGTTCTGGTCCACTTCGATATTGGTGACGTAAGCGCGTTGCCGGTGGCTTACCAGTTGCTCGAAGTGGTGACAGCGGCAAAGGCAGGCGTGCTGGGCCTGCCGGCAAACGCACTGGGCGCGTCCTGGCGCGACGACTTGGGGGCGACGCGTGCGATTGGTGACGCTTGGCTGGCGTCCAAACAAAGCGCATTGCTGCGGGTACCGAGCGCCTTGCTACCCAATGTGGCGAACTACCTCTTCAACCCGCTTCACGCCGATGCGTCACAGCTTTCGATCAAGTCGGCGGCGCGCTATCCCTTAGATAACCGGTTGTTCAAGGTCGTTGACGGTGGTGCAAAAAGTGGGTCGTTGAGCTGCCCGCACGCGCGGTGATCGGCCAAGCATTCGTGGTTGGCGAACCGCACCGGTTGATGCGCCCGGGCCGGATGATGGCGCGTAGCCTTGCTTCCTACTCCGCCTTGAGCATCGTGTAGCCGCGCCGCGCCTTGCTGCGCGGCTCTATCTTGATCTTAAGGTCGCGCATCAGCACATGCGCCAGATATTCCAGTTCGCGCACATGGCCTGACTTCAGTTCCAGTTCGATCTCGCTGATGCGTTCGGCCTTGTCGCCCGACAGGATGCGACCGTGGTCGAACGCGACCTCGGCGGTGAAGTCCGGCGCATAGCGCGGAAACGGCCTTAACAGCCATGCCTCGCGGATGAATTCAACACGAAAGATCGGCTTGAGAAGCTCCTTTCCGCCGATCTCCTCAAGTGCTTCCATGAGAGGCGTGTCGTGTAACCGATCGAGCTCCAGGGCTTGGCCTGAGACCGGCATTTCCCATTCCTGGCGCGTGACCACGCCACCCTTGCGTTCGCCTGGAGTTGAGGTCTTCAAGGTTTGCAGCCAGCGGCGGCCATAACGACGCAGGCGCAGCGCCATCTTGCGCCGGCGCAGTTCGAATTCCTCGGTATCGAAATAAAAGTTAAGCAGTCGTTCGCGCGAATGGGCGGCGGCGGAGGCGGGGTGCGCCAACACCGGGTGTTTGAGCAGTGCCTGCGCGTGATGGGCGCCGCAGGCTAGCTTGATTTCGATTTCGGTGGTCGCAGCCATCAATGGGTGAATTCCGATTGCCGCGCATTGTGACCCAATACCTACGGCGACATGTGACATCGTGTGGCGATGGTACCCGGGCATTGCGCAAGTGCGACCGGTATCATTGCGCGATGAGCCATCCACCTGTTGCACGCGCGGCGATGCGCGCCCTCGCCAGCTCCAAAATCCGCGAAGTGGCCAATGCCGGCATGGGTCGCGCCGGCGTGCTGCCTTTCTGGTTCGGCGAGCCCGACCAAGTCACCCCGGCGTTCATCCGTGACGCCGCGATCGCGTCGATCAATGCCGGCGAGACTTTTTACAACCCGAATCTGGGCATTCCGGAGTTACGTGCTGCGCTGGCCACCTACGTCGCCCGGCTGCATGGCCACTGCGAGGTCGACAACATCGCGGTCACCAATTCGGGCATGAATGCGCTGATGCTGTGTTTTCAGGCGCTGATCGCCCCCGGCGACCGGGTGGTCGCGGTCACACCCTTGTGGCCCAACCTGATCGAGGGGCCGAAAATCCTCGCGGCGCAGGTGGCGACGGTGCCGCTTGCGTTCGACGCGAGGCTGGGCTGGCGACTCGACCTCGATCAACTGCTCGCGGCACTCACGCCACAGACGCGCGTGCTGATCATCAATTCGCCAAACAATCCCACCGGCTGGACCCTGGCGCGTGCCGAGCAGCAAGTCATTCTCGATCATTGCCGGGCGCGCGGCATCTGGATTCTTGCCGACGACGCCTACGATCGCCTGTACTACGGCGCCGCGCCCGGCGCCGCGGCGCCGTCGTTCCTGGATATTGCCGCGCCCGACGATCGGGTGGTCAGCGCCAACACGTTCTCTAAATCCTGGTTGATGACCGGCTGGCGCTTAGGCTGGATCACCGCGCCCACCGCGCTCATGGCCGACATCGGCAAGATCATCGAATACAACACCTCGTGCGCTCAGGTGTTCGTGCAGCGCGCGGGGGTGGTCGCGGTCACGCAGGGCGAATCCGTCACGCTGGGCTTCGCCGCCCGGCTCGCGCACGCGCGCGACTTCCTGCATCGTGAACTCACGGCGATCGATGGCATCGAGGCGGTCGCACCGCCCGGCGCCATGTATGCGTTTTTCCGTGTGCGCGGTCTGACCGACAGCCTGGCCTGGTGCAAGCGCCTGGTGCTTGAACAGGGCCTGGGCCTGGCGCCCGGCATCGCCTTCGGACCCGAAGGTGAAGGCTGTGTGCGCTGGTGCTTCGCTGCCAGTGACGAGACGCTCGCAGAAGGCGTGCGGCGCCTGCGCCTGGGGCTCGCCGCATGAGCACAGGCCCGATCGACTTCTATTTCGATTTCATTTCCCCCTTCGGCTATTTCGCCGCGCAGGAGATCGATGAACTGTGTGCCCGTCATGGACGTGAGACCTCCTGGCATTCGATGCTGCTGGGCATATCGGTGATGAAGGTGATGGGCCTCAAACCCCTGCTCGATACGCCGCTCAAGGGGGACTACATCCGCCGCGAGTTCGCGCGCGGCGTGCGCCGCCGCGGGCTCACCCTCAAGCGACAGCCGGGCGACCCGATGATGGACCCGCGCCCCTGCGGCCGTGCCTTCCACTGGGTCAAGCAGCATCAGCCGGGGCGCGAAAAGGCGCTGGCCAGGCAGCTATTGCATGCGTACTGGGTCGATGGTCTCGACCTTGGTTCGTCGGCTGCCGC
>JAYVWK010000533.1:0-3209 GCA_043786185.1 Burkholderiales bacterium | reverse complement strand
CGACTACAGCGACCTGCGCGATGCCGACCTGCCGCCGGAGGTGCGTGCCGCCGGCGCCGAATGGTGGAGCCTGCGCGCCTGGATGGAGCACGGCGCCACACCCTACGGCGCCGAGCGCCTGCGCGAGGCCATCTTCCAGCACCAGCCTTTCGAGATCAAGCAGCACATCACCAACTTCATCATGGAAGAGCTGCGCCACCACGAGGCCAGCTTTCGCTTGGCCGATGCGTTGGGTGGCTACCAGGCGACGCCGCGCGCCGACTATTTCCAGCAGATCATTCCGCGTTTTCACGACGAGAAGGACGAAAAAGCCATGAGCTTTTTCGCCGGTCTGTCGGTCAACACCCTGTTCGAGCAGTTGTCGGGCGAGCTTTTGCAGGCGCGCTATGAGAACGCACGCTTCACCTCGATCAAGGAAGCCTGCCGACTGGTGTTGCGCGACGAGGCGCGGCATATCCAGTTCGGGCGCATCATCATGCGGCGCTTTTTCAACGACCTGACGCCGCTGGAAAAAACCACCATCGGCGCCAAGTTCGCCAAAAAATTGCGCGGCAGCCTGTTGACCGGCGTCTATGCCGTGGTCAATCTGCCGACCGAAGAGCGCGAGCGCTCCGGCCGCAACCGCACGCTGGCGGCACAATGGGGCCTGGGCGCCACCCATCCGGACGACGAGATCGAGATCATCCGCCGCGGCGTCGACAAGATTCGCGAAGATGTGGGCCAGTATGGCGTGGAGATTCCGCGCATACCTGAAATCGACGATACGCGCGTCGCCCTGGCTTCGTAAGCCGGCCGCAACCAGCGGCCTCTCACTTCTTTTGCCACTGCCATGCCTCACTCCTGGAGACCTACATGACGATTCGCCACCCCCTGCGCGCCCGCATCCTGGGCACCGCCTTAGTCGCAACCCTTGGCTGCGCCCAGTTGGCGCACGCGCAAACCGAAGTGGTGTTTCCGGTGCTCGTTCCCATCACCGGCTTTCTCTCACTCGAAGGCACCAGCCAGCGCAACGGCGCGGTGCTGGCGATTCGCAACGCCCCGGCCGGCGTCAAGGTGGTGAGCGAGGTGACCGATACCGGTGTCTCGCCGGAGGGCGCCACCACCGCACTGGAACGCGCGCTGTCACGCGGCAAGGTGAGCGCGGTGGCGGCATCAATGCTGGGCACGCAGATGCTGGCGATGCTGCCGGTGGCGCTGGAGAACAAGGTACCGCTGACCACCGTTTCGGGAACGGCTGCGATCACAGAACGCAACAATCCGTATGTGTTCCGCTTCTTCCCCGGCGATGCGGTAGCCAAGGCGGCGCATGTACGCTACGCGGTGGAGGATCTCAAGAAACGGCGCTTCGCGCTGGTCTATCAGACCACCGCCTACGGCCAGAGCGGGCGCGGGCACATTCTTGAGCAACTCAAGAAGCTGGGTCTCACCCCGGTGATGGAAGAGGCGCTCGAGCCTTCGGTCAAGGATATGTCGCCGGTGGTGGGCAAGGTCGCCGCCGCGCAACCGGATGCGATTTTGTTGCACCTGCATTCGGCGCCGACCGCGCTCTTCATCAAGCAGGTGGCGAATGCACGCCTCGGCCTGCCGATCATCGCCGGCTCGGCCATGCATCAGCCGCCCACTGCGGCCCTGCTCGAACCGGCGGAGTTGAAGGATGTATGCGCCGAGACCAATGCCTCGCCGATCTCGGGCGGCACACCCGAGATGGAGCAGTTCCTGCGCCAGTATCGCGAGCAGTTCAAGAGCGAGCCTGACGGCTTCGCGGTCGGCCAGTACGACGCCACCATGATGGTGCTTACCGCCGCCGCACGCGGCGCGAAAACCGCCGACGACATCCAGAAAGCCCTGGCCGGCACCTCCTACAAGGGCCTGGCGATGACCTACAAGTCGGATGGCCGCGGCAACATGGCGCACTCCGCCGTGATGATCTGCTACGATGGGTTGAGCCGCACGCCCAAGGTCGTCAAGCGCTACGAATAGCCCGCAAGCGCTGGCTTGATGCTGTCGCAGATTGCGCTCAACGCGCTCGCTCTGGGCGCGTCCTACGCGCTGGTGGCGCTGGGTTTCGTGGTGATTCTCAACGCCACTGGCGCGGTCAACTTCACCCATGGCGACATGGTGATGGCCGGCGGCTACGTGGCGCTGGCTGTGACCAGCGCAACCAGCCTGCCGGGCGTGGCGGTGCTGGCGCTGGTGATTGTCGCGATGGCGCTGGTTGGCTTCGTGTTCTCGGGCCTGGCCTACTTTCCGCTCAAGTCGCGACCGCCGGTGTCGATCTTCATTTCAACCATCGCGTTGGGCATCATTTTCCAGAATTCGGCCAACGCTTTGTTTAGTGCCGAACCGCGCAAGGGCCCGGCGCTTTTCGGCGATGGCCTGATCAGCTTGGGCGGCGTCACCGTCCCGCGCCAGGCGCTGGCGATCATCGGCGTCGCCGCGCTCCTGATCCTAGCGCAGCACCTGCTGCTGGCACGTACCTCACTGGGCCGCAAGCTGCGCGCCACCGCGCAGGATCGCGAAATGGCGGCCGCCATCGGCCTGCCGGTCAACGCCATGATCGCGCTCACCTTCGCGATGGGCGCGGCGCTCGCCGGCGCGGCCGGCATGATGCTCTCCAACACGTTTTTCGTCACGCCCACCGACGGCAGCAATTACATCATCAAGGCCTATATCGCGGTCACCATCGGCGGCTGGGGCAGCTTAGGCGGCGCGGTGTGCGGCGCGCTTTTGATCGCGCTCTTCGAGGTGCTGTTTCCGTCGCTACCGCTGCTGATACCGCCGCTGAAGACCCTGGCGCCATGGCTTTTCACACAAACAGCTTCGGCCATCCTGTTGTACTTAGGCCTCTTGGCCATCATGTTTTTCCGGCCGCAAGGGCTGTTCGGCGAAACCGTGCAGCGCCGCGTATGAGCCCGACTGGCTCGCTGCCGGCGCCAGGTTCGGCGTTGACCACCGGCATTCGCCCGCTGTTGCTGCTGGGCGTGATTTTCATCGCCGTGTGGCCCGCCATGGCGGGCTCGGCCTACGAACTGCGCATCTTCACTCTGGTCGGCATCTATGCGCTGATGGCGCTGGGCTACCAGTTCATCTTCGGCCACGCCGGTGCCTTGTCGCTGACCCAGGGCACGTTTTTCGGCGTGGGCGCCTATGTCACCGCGATTCTCGCCACCAAGTTCGGCCTGGCCGCACATCTCACGCTGCCGCTGGCG
>JAYVWK010000532.1:0-5578 GCA_043786185.1 Burkholderiales bacterium | reverse complement strand
AGCAAGGCCTATACCTTGTATCTACGCGGTGACATCGGTGTTGCGCGCGGCATCAACAAACCCCTGCCCTTCAACAAGCGCTACTATGCGGGTGGCATCGGTTCGGTGCGCGGCTACGACACCAACTCGCTTGGTCCGCGCGATACTGACGACAGTATTCTGGGGGGCGAACGTCGCGTGACCGGGACCGTCGAGTTGTTGTTCCCGTTTCCCGGGCTCGCCAAGGATCGCTCGCTGCGCCTTGCGGCGTTCGTCGATACCGGTCGGGTATATGGGTCCGGTGCAACCACGGGCGGCGGATTCCGTTATTCAGCCGGAATCGGCCTGGACTGGCAGTCGCCGTTCGGGCCATTGCGCCTGAGTTACGCCAAACCGCTCAATCCGCAAGTGACGGACAGGATCCAGCGTGTGCAATTCACCGCCGGCACCACGTTCTAGCGGATGGGCGCGGCGCGTGGCAAAATACGAATTTGCATTTTGGGGAGCATTCGGGAGCATGGTGTTGAATCTAAAAGCAGGTTTACTGGCAACGGCGGCGCTCATGGCATTGGGCGCTGGCGCGGTGTGTGCGCAAAGCAAGATCGGGTTTGTCAACACCGAGCGGATCTTTCGCGAGTCGGATGCCGCCAAGCGTGCCGAGAAAAAACTGGAAGGCGAATTTTCGCGGCGTGAGCGCGAGTTGACCGAACTTACCACCCGGCTGCGCACCGACAGTGAAAAGTTCCAAAAAGACCTCCCGGTGATGAGCGAGTCGCAGCGTAATCAGCGGCAGCGCGTAATGGGTGACCTGGAGCTTGATGTCAATCGCAAGCAGCGCGAGTTCAACGAGGATGTCAATCGGCGGCGCAACGAGGAATTCTCGACCGTGTTGCAATCGGCCAACCGGGCGTTGAAGGTGATCGCCGAAAAAGAAGGTCTGGATGCGGTGTTTCAGGACGCGGCCTATGCCAACCCGAAGCTTGATCTGACCGACAAGGTGTTGAAGGCCTTGGCTGAAACCAAGTAGTCGGCCGGGCATGACGGGCCACCCGCTGACACTCGCCTTTCTGGCGGAGCGTACGGGCGGCGTGGTCGAGGGCGATGCTTCCCTGCGCGTTACGCGCGTGGCCACACTGAAAGAGGCCGGGCCTGGCGACATCGCCTTCCTCGCCAATCCAAGGTATCGGGCGGATCTCGCCGCCTCCGGCGCCGGCGCTGTGATCCTTGCGCGCGCCAACGCACATCTCGCGCATGTGCCCATGCTGATACATGACAATCCGTATGCCTGTTTCGCGCGCGTGGCGCAATTGCTCGACCCGCATCCCCGCCAGGCGTCCGGCATCCATGTCTCCGCTCAGGTCGCGGCGAGTGCGCGTCTGGGCCGCGATGTTTCGATCGGAGCCCATGTTGTCATTGGTGAGCGCGTCGAGGTCGGTGATGGCAGCGTCATTTACCCGCATGCCACGCTCTACCCGCGCGTGCGGGTCGGGCGCAACGCGATCATTCATGCCCAGGCAGTGATCGGCAGCGACGGTTTCGGTTTCGCCAATGAGGACGGTCGCTGGATCAAGATTCCGCAGACCGGCACGGTGATCATCGGCGACGATGTCGAGATCGGCGCCGGCACCACCATCGACCGCGGCGCGCTGGGCGACACCGTCATCTGCGATGGCGTCAAGCTCGACAACCAGATCCAGATCGGGCACAACGTGAATATCGGCGCGCATACGGCGATGGCGGGGTGTGCGGGCATCGCCGGCAGCGCTGACATCGGCAGCTTTTGCACTGTTGGCGGCGGTGCCGTGATCCTCGGCCATTTGAGCATCACAGACCGCGTCAACATCTCGGCCGGCGCCCTCATCACCAAGTCGATCACGCAAGCCGGGTCCTATGGCGGCGCCTATCCGTTCGCTCCGCAGCGTGAATGGTTGCGCAATGCGGCGCACCTGCGCAATCTCGATCGCCTCAACGAACGCGTTGCCGATCTCGGCCGGCGCTTGAAGCAGTTGGAGAACAAACCATGAACGCGATGGATATCCGTGCCATCCTTGAACACTTGCCGCATCGCTATCCGATGCTTCTGGTCGACCGCGTTCTCGACGTCGAAGCCGGGTCCCACATTCATGCGATCAAGAATGTTTCGGTCAACGAACCGTTCTTCACCGGGCATTTTCCGCACTATCCGGTGATGCCCGGGGTGTTGATCCTCGAAGCGCTGGCGCAGGCCGCGGCTATCCTTTCGTTCAAGACCCTGGGTAACAAGCCGGACGAGAAATCGGTCTATTACTTTGTCGGCATCGATGGAGCGCGCTTCAAGCGACCGGTGAGTCCGGGTGACCAGTTGCATCTGCATGTGAGCATGGACGGGCCGGTGCGCCGCGGGTTGTGGAAGTTCAAGGCCGAAGCCCGCGTCGATGGCCATCTGGCGACCGAGGCGGGCCTCATGTGCACGGTGCGCACCATCGGCGACGCCTGATCCCGGACCGTGGCGTGATGAGCCGGATTCACTCCACTGCGATCATCGATGTCGGCGCTGAACTGGCGCCCGATGTGGAGATCGGGCCCTATAGCGTGATCGGTGCCGATGTGCGCATCGATGCCGGGTCGCGCATCGGTCCGCATTGCGTGATCGAAGGGCCCACCAGTATCGGCCGCGGCAACCGCGTCTGGCAGTTCTGTTCGCTCGGCGCCGCGCCGCAGGACAAGAAATACGCCGGCGAGCCGACCCGGCTCGAAATCGGCGACAACAACACGATTCGCGAGTTCTGCACCTTCAATCGTGGCACCGCGCAGGATGCCGGCGTGACTCAGGTGGGCAATGACAACTGGATCATGGCCTACGTGCATCTGGCGCACGACTGCCGGATCGGCGACCACACCATCTTCGCCAACAACGCCCAGCTGGCCGGCCACGTGCATGTCGGCGACTGGGCGATCCTGGGCGGCTTTACCGTGGTGCATCAGTTCGTGCGCATCGGCGCGCATTCGATGTGCGCAATGGGCGCGATCCTGTTCAAGGACTTGCCGCCGTATGTGACCTGCTCCGGCAACCCGGCCGCGCCGCACGGCATCAACAGTGAAGGCTTGAAGCGACGCGGCTACACGCCCGCGCAGGTCGAAAGCGTGCGGCGCGCCTACAAGACGCTGTACAAGGGGGGCCTTTTGTTCGAGGACGCGAAGAGTGCGCTGGCGGCAGAGGCGGCCGTCGACGCTGACGTGAAGCTGCTGCACGATTTTGTTGCGGCGTCGTCGCGCGGCATCATGCGCTGACCGCGATGGCCGCGCCGCGCATCGCGATGGTCGCGGGCGAGGCCTCGGGCGACCTGCTCGCCTCACATCTGATGGCCGCACTCGCCAGACGCCTGCCGGGCGCATCGTTTTGCGGTATTGGCGGGCCGCGCATGCAGGCCGCGGGGTTTGAATCCTGGTGGCCGGCGGAAAAGCTGGCGGTGCGCGGCTATGTCGAGGTGCTGCGCCACTATCGCGGAATCACCGCGATTCGGCGCGAGCTTGCGCGCAAGCTGCTGGCAGCGCCGCCCGACCTTTTCATCGGCGTGGATGCGCCCGACTTCAACCTTGACTTGGAGATCAAGTTGCGCGAAGAAGGCGTGCGCACCGCGCATTTCATCAGCCCCTCGATCTGGGCCTGGCGCGGCGAACGCATCGCCAAGATCGGGCGGGCCTGCGAGGAAATGCTCTGTGTTTTTCCGTTTGAAGAGAAGCTCTATCGCGATGCCGGCATCGGCGCCACCTATGTGGGACATCCGCTGGCCGATGTGATTGCCGAGGTGCCCGAGCGCGCGGCCGCGCGGGCCCGCCTCGGGCTGGCCGACGACGCGCCGGTGGTGGCCCTGCTGCCCGGCAGCCGCCAGTCGGAACTGCGATATCTGGCCGACCGCTTCGTGCAGGCCGCGCTGTTGCTGGCCACCGCAATGCCCGCGATTGTTTTCGTCGTGCCGCTGGCGAGCGACGAAACCGCCGCACTCTGGAATGGCGCGCTGGCGCGCAATCAGGCGGGTCACCTGCGCATCTCGCTACTGCCGCGCGATACGCATGCCGCACTGGCCGCTTGCGACGTGGTGCTGGTGGCAAGCGGCACAGCCACGCTCGAGGCCGCCTTGTTCAAGCGACCCATGGTGATCGCCTACAACATGGCGTGGGGTTCCTGGCAGATGATGCGGCGCATGAAGTACCAGCCTTACGTCGGCTTGCCCAACATTCTCTGCGGCGAATTTGTCGTGCCGGAATTCCTGCAGGAGGACGCGACGCCCGAGAACCTGGCGCAGGCGATCGGCAACCTGCTTGCCGACCACGCTACCCGTGCGCGCGTCGCCGGCCGTTTTGGCAAATTGCATCTCGAACTGCGTCAGGACATGGCCACGCGCGCCGCCGCGGCGATTGCCAGCCGCTTTTTCGAAGGGGCGGGCTGATCCGCAGCCCCGCGTAGAATCCAGATATGGTTCGCGACGATCGCCTTGCCGAAGAAATTCAGCCCGACCTGCTGTCCGGCGTGGGAAAGCAGGGACGCAAGAGCAAGGCATTGCGCCGGCCGCCACCGCTCAAAGGGCTGCTGATCTGCGGTGTCGACGAGGCCGGGCGCGGCCCGCTGGCAGGCCCGGTGTACGCCGCCGCGGTGGTGCTCAATCCGGGCAGGCCGATTCGCGGGCTGGATGATTCCAAGAAACTCACAGCGGCGCGGCGCGAAAAGCTGGCGGTCAAGATCCAGACCAATGCGCTGGCGTTCGGCATCGCCTCGGCATCGGTCGAGGAGATCGACCGTATCAACATCCTGCAGGCAACGCTTCTGGCCATGCGCCGCGCGGTCGAAAAGCTCCTGATCACCCCTGACGAAGTGTGGGTCGACGGCAATCAGGCGCCGCTCTTGCGCTACACCACGCGCGCCATCATCAAGGGCGACGCGCAGGTAGCGGCGATTTCCGCCGCCTCGATTCTGGCGAAAGCCGCACGCGACCGTGAATTGGTGGCTCTTGCCAAAGCCTATCCTGGCTATGCGTTCGAGCGCCACAAGGGCTACGCGACGCAGGCGCATCTGGCGAAGATTCGCGAACTGGGCGCCTGCCCGGCGCATCGGCGCAGTTTCGCGCCTGTCAAGCACATCCTTGGTGACCTGATATGAGTTACAGCCTGTGGCTGCTGGTGCATTTGCTGGGGGTGATCATCTGGGTCGGCGGCATGTTTTTCGCGCATTTCGCCTTGCGCCCGGCCGCGACCCTGGTGCTGCAACCCCCGCAGCGCCTGCCGCTATTGGCTGAAACGCTGGGCCTGTTCTTCAAATGGGTGGCATGGAGCATCGTGCTGATCCTGGCAAGCGGGGTCGCCATCATGGTGCTGTTCGTCTCCAACGGTGGCCGCCTGGGCGCGCACATTCACATCATGACCGGCATCGGCCTCATCATGATGGCGATCTTCTGGCATATCCGTTTTTCCGCTTTCAAACGGCTGCGCACGGCCGTCGCGGTCGGGGACTGGCCGGCCGGCGGTGTGGCGATGAACCGCATTCGTCAGCTGGTGCTGGTCAACCTGGTGTTGGGTGTGATCGCCACGGTGGTGGTTTTTGTCGGGCGCGGCTGGACTTGAA
>JAYVWK010000531.1:0-2701 GCA_043786185.1 Burkholderiales bacterium | reverse complement strand
GCGCCGGGGCCCAGAAAACTGCGGCCGACTTCCTCAAAAAATCCGCAGCACTCCTCCCACGACAGACCGAGCCCGCCGGCCTCTAGCGGCAGGCGCGGCGGGCCGAAACCCAGCGCGCGGGCACGCACCCGCAAACGATCAATCGCCTGCGCGTTGCGCTGCATGTCGTGGGCGGCCTTTAGATCCTCGGCCGGAATTACTTCCGCGTCGATGAACGCCTTGAGCCGCGCACAAAGTTCGGCGAACTCGCCGGCCGGACGCGTGCTGCTCATAGTGTGCCGCCTTCCATGATCGCGATTGTCATTTCTTGAACGCCTTGGCAAAGCGTTGCCAGCGCTCGGTATCCGAGCGCAGGAAAGACTCAAAATCGGCGGTGCCGAGGAACGCCGCTTCGCCGCCGGCCGTCGTCAGACGCGCCTGCACCTCGGGCATGGCGGCGGCGGCACCCACTGCTGCAGACAGCCTCTGCACCACCTCGCGCGGCGTGCCGGTGGGCACATGAAAGGCGTACCAGGACTCCACGGTGACATCCGGAAAGCCGGCCTCGGCAATCGTCGGCACATCCGGCAACAGCGGCGAGCGCTTGCTGCTGGTATTGGCCAGTGCGCGCAGCTTGCCCGAGGTGACCTGCGGAATCGCCACCGTCGAAGGAATGATCGACATCGACAGTGCACCGTTGATCAGGTCGGGAATCACCGGCGGCGCGCCCTTGTAGCCGATCGCCTCGAAGGTGAAACCGGCCACCACGCTCAGCATTTGCGTTGCCATCGACTGCGTGCTGCCGGTACCGCCGTCACCCACTGGCAGGCCAGGTTTGCTGCGCGCCAGCGCCACATAGTCCTTGACCGTGCGCGCCGGGGAACTCAAGGGCACCAGGATGAAGCTGGGCGAAAGCGCGTAACGCGCCACCGGCACGAAATCCTTGGGCTGCCAGCGCAGGCCGGTTTCCAGCAGCGGGTTGTTGATGATGTACGGTGCCGACACCAGCAACGTGTAGCCATCGGCCGCCGTGTTGGCGACGAACTCGGCGGCGATGTTGGCGCCCGCGCCGGGCTTGGACTCGACCACGAAAGGCTGGCCCAGATCGGTGGCCAGGCGAATGGTGACCGCGCGGGTCATCACATCGACCACGCCGCCGGCTGGGTAAGGCACGATCACCCGCACCGGCTTGGCCGGCCAGCTTTGCGCGATGGCAATGCCGCCGCCAAGCTGGGCGGCAGCCGCCAGCAGGCAGGCCCCAATGCTGCGGGTCAGGTTGCTTTCTTTAAATCTCATCAGTCTTGCCTCCTTGTGTGGCTTTGTGTGCTTGACACGCGTTCCGGCGCGCTGCTGCGAGGCACCGACTACGCGTATCGTGCCATAACTCAGTGACCGCGAGGCTGCGAAACGTAAAGCGCGCGCCCCACAGCATGGCCTTGAGTTTCATCCTTGTACAAGCCTCTGACACTGCGCCTGACAGGCTGCTAGGATACGCTGGAGATCACCTGCCAACGTGGGCGTGATGACCGGCACGCGCGGAGAGCATCAATGAAGATCAAGGTCGAGACTGAAGTGGCTGGAAAAGTATGGAAGATCGAGGCCGCTGTGGGGCAAACGGTTGCCGCCGATGACACGCTGATCCTGATTGAATCAATGAAAATGGAAATCCCCGTCGCAGCCCCGCGCGCCGGCACGATCATCGAAATCCTGGTCGCCGAGGGCGATGCCGTTGCCGAAGGCCAGGTGGTGGTACTGCTGGACTGAACTGCCCGCCGCAGCGGGGCGCAAGACCCCTTTGCGTACGACTATTTCACATGCTGACCCAGATCGCCATCTTTCTTGTAGCCGCCATCATCGCCGTGCCGCTGTCGCGCAAGTTCGGCCTGGGCGCGGTGCTGGGTTACCTGGGTGCCGGCATGTTGATCGGGCCTTGGGGTCTGAAACTGATCGACGATGTCGGCGCCATGCTGCATGTTTCGGAATTCGGCGTGGTTCTGCTGCTGTTTGTGATCGGGCTGGAACTGCAGCCTTCGCGCCTGTGGGTCCTACGCAAGCAGGTGTTCGGGTTGGGCTCGGCGCAGGTTGTGGCCACCGCCCTGTTGTTGGGCGGGATCGCGCTGGTCGCAGGCTTGACCTGGCAGGCGGCGTTGGTCGTAGGCATCGGGCTTGCGATGTCGTCCACCGCATTCGTGCTGCAGACCCTGGCCGAGAAAAAGCAGTTGACCACGCGCCATGGCCGCGAGAGTTTCGCGATCCTGTTGTTCCAGGATCTGGCGGTGATCCCCTTGCTGGCGGCCTTGCCGTTCCTCGCACATTCGCTGGGCCGGGTCGGCGCCAGCGGCCATGGCAGCGGCGGCTGGCAGGACGCAGCGAAGGCGCTTGCGATCATCGCCGCGCTGATCGTCTCCAGCCGCTTCTTGATCCGCCCGCTGTTTCGCACTGTTGCCAGCCATGGCGGGAACGAAATCTTCACCGCCACCGCGCTCTTCATCGTCGTCGGCGTCACCTTGCTGATGGAGGTGGCCGGTCTCACCGCCTCACTGGGTGCGTTTCTGGCCGGCATGCTGCTGGCCGACTCCGAATACCGCCATGAACTCGAAGCCGACATCGAGCCATTCAAGGGGCTCTTGATGGGCTTGTTCTTCATCGCCGTGGGCATGTCGGCGAATTTGGGCCTCTTGGCCGTCGAGCCACTGCAGGTGGCGGCGATCGTGCTTTGCCT
>JAYVWK010000530.1:0-5345 GCA_043786185.1 Burkholderiales bacterium | reverse complement strand
AAGGTATCGACGATGTTGCCGTAGTCGCGGCTGCGCTGATCCTGGTTGCGGATCAGTAGCGCGATCGGCGTGCCGGTGGTGCGGCCTTCGAACACGCCGGAGAGGATCTCGACTTCGTCGGGTTCCTTGCGCTGCGTCACGTGGCGCGAGGTGCCGGGCTTGCGCAGGTCGAGATCGCGCTGGATGTCGGCAGCGTCAAGCGCCATGCCGGGCGGGCAACCGTCGACCACGCAGCCGATCGCCGGGCCGTGGGATTCACCGAAATTGGTAACGCAAAAAAGGGTGCCTAGCGTGCTACCGGACATGACGGTGAACCGCAAATCAAAGCAATATTTTAGCCGTGTTTGTTGATCTGCCCGACCAGACGCCAGGCCATCAGCGCCAGTACCAGTACCGCGCCCAAAAGGACCGCCCACGAACCGGATTTGCGCAGGTCAAGGTCGTCACTCAAGCGCGGCTCAAGTGCCGCCGGGTTGTTCAGCACCGGAGTCCCACCCCGAGCGGCAGGTAGCGCCACACGCCACCGCCGGCGCGCCTCGCCGCGCGACGCTTGCCCCGCGTGCCCGCCCGGCAGGCGCCGCCGCTCCAGCCTACGCGGGCCAGTTTTTTATATAACCCTTGAGCATGCGATTCTCGAAGGCCTGCTCTTCCAGCACGGCGCGCGCCACGTCATGGAAGGAGATCACGCCCAGCAGCGTGTCGCTATCCATCACCGGCATGTAGCGCTGATGGCTCTCGATCATGATGGTTCGCAACTCGTCCACCTCCATGTCGGGGCCGGCGATCGCCGGCTTGGCCTCCATCACCTCGATGACGGTGATTTGCGACATGGTCGGCGTCGGCCCCACCCGATTTTCCTGCTGGCGCCGCGCCAAGACCTTGATAATTTCGCGAAAGGTCAGCATGCCCACCAGCTTTCCCGCTTCCATCACAACCACCGAGCCGATATCGTAATCGGCCATGCTGATGACCGCGTCGGCCAGCGTTGTAGCGGGTGTCACGGTGTACAGGGTACTACCCTTGATGCGCAGGATTTCCTTGACTTGCATGACCCACCTCCCTTGAACGCGTTGCTGCGCCTGCTACGGGACCACGATCGAGTTACGCACGGAAGACTACACCTCTTCCCAGGTGCGATAGCCCTTGCCGCTGGCGCTGGCGTCGCGCGCCGCCGCCTGGGCACGTTCGATCAGGGCATCGACACTTGAAATCATGGAATCAAGCGTGGCGATCCCCAGGCTGACGCGCAACTTTTGCTCGCCAACACTGCGCTGAATGCGCGCTGCGGCCTTTTCAGCATATTCAGCCTGGGTGTCGACGCACACCAGCATGAACTGCGCATCGCCGGTGCGGCACACCACGTCCTGCACGCGCGCGATATCGCGCAGGGCGCGCGCCACCGCCAGGGTATCGGCACCACAATCGACAGCGATCACGGATAGCGAACCACCGCGCCTACGCACCGCCGCCCACTCGCCCTCGACGCGGCTACGGAAATAGCGGGCATTGGGTAAGCCGGTCTCGACGTCGATCGCGGCGTTCTGCAACAAGTACCGGTAGACCGTCGCCAGCTCGTCGGCAAAACGCAGCGCGCCGGCCATTTCCGGCGCCTCAAGATCGAAGCGGAAGTCCGCCTTGAGGGCCCGCCCGAGATGCACGCCCCATTCGAGCGCGCAGCGCGCGATGTCCGCGCACAAAGCCAGTAGATCGCCCGGCGCCAGGCCGATGCGGGCTGCGCGCAACAATGCATCGTGGAGGTAGGCATCCGGATAGGGCGAGGCCAGGTTGGCCAGCACCTCGCCTAAGCGCACCGCTTGGCCAATCAGTTCGGTGCGCTCGCTCGCCAGCGGCGCCTCCACGGTAAGGGGCTTGTGGCGATCGAGCGCCGCCACCAGTTCGGCGCTTGGCCCCCAACTGGCAGGCGCCTGGCGCCAGGCCGGCGTCGCATTGAGCCAGGCCGCCAGAAACACTTCTTCCCCCTTGGGCAGGGATATGCGACTGGCGATGCATTGGGCGGCGATCGCCGCGAGAATGCCGGATCCGGTGGCGTCGGCACCCGCATCCTCGAGCAGCAGGCCGGCGCTCACCTGCTGTACGAAGCGCAGTCCGAACAGCGAGCGCAAGTCGTCAAGCTCAGTGCCCGAACGGCGCCCGAGACCCGGCATGGAAACCGTGGCCAGGAGGCGTGCCGCGAAAGCGCTGTCCTGCTCCAGCAGCGCCTTGAGCGCCGCATCGATGTCCGTCGCGTCCGGCAAAAGGGCCAGAATGTCGCGCGCCGCCTGGGAAGTCATGGGCAATCCGCCCGTGTTGATCGCATGATTGCAAGATTTTGTCACAGTTGCGCAGCCAAGGGGCGACATGATGGTGCGAATGACGCAGAGGTGCGTGCTACCATGCGCCGCGTTTTCTCCCATCGAACCGCCTGCCGCGCTCTGCCGAATGCGGGGCGATCAGGCATCTGCGGAGCCATTCCATGGCAAGCCCGAAATATCCCGCCTTCGACACCCTGGCACTGCACGCCGGCGCCGCCCCCGACCCGGCCACCGGGGCGCGCGCGACGCCGATCTACCTGACCACCTCCTACGTCTTTCGCGATTCGGACCACGCCGCGTCGCTATTCAACATGGAGCGCAGCGGGCACGTCTATTCGCGCATCTCCAACCCGACCAATGCGGTTCTCGAAGAGCGCATCGCCGCGCTCGAAGGCGGGGTTGCCGGCATCGCAGTGGCCAGCGGCCAGGCCGCGCTGCACCTGGGCCTGGCCACCATCGCCGGCGCCGGCGCGCATGTGGTCGCCTCGCGCGCCCTGTATGGCGGCTCGCACAACCTGCTGCACTACACCATGCGCCGTTTCGGCATTGAAACCACATTCGTCGACCCGCGCAACATCGACGCCTGGCGCGGCGCCATCCGCCCCGAGACCCGCGTGCTGTTCGGCGAAACGCTTGGCAATCCGGGCTTAGATGTGCTGGACATCCCGCGCATTGCCGCGCTGGCCCATGCGAACCACCTGCCGCTGATGGTGGACAGCACCTTCACCACACCGTGGCTGATGAAACCCTTCGATCTGGGCGCCGACCTGGTCTATCACTCGGCCACCAAGTTCTTAAGCGGCCACGGCACGGTGATTGGCGGCCTGCTGGTTGACGGCGGCACCTTCGACTGGGCCGCGGCCTATGCCGCTACGGGCAAGTTCGCTGAAATCGCCGCACCCTACGACGGCTTCCACGGCATGAATTTCGCCGAGGAATCGACCGTCGCACCGTATGCCCTGCGAGCCCGGCGCGAAGGCCTGCGTGACTTCGGCGCCTGCATGAGCCCATTCTCGGCATTCCAGATCCTGCAGGGCCTTGAGACCCTGCCGCTGCGCATGGCGCGGCACGTGGAAAACACGCGCAAGATCGTCGCGTTTCTGGCGGCTCATCCCGGGGTGGCCTCGGTGGCTTACCCGGAATTGCCGGAGCACCCGGATCACGCCCTGGCCAAAGCCCTGCTGCCCAGGGGCTGCGGCGCGGTGTTCAGCTTCGCCATCAAGGGCGATCGGGCCGCCGGCATGCGCTTTGTCGAGGCCTTGCAGCTGTTTTCGCACCTGGCCAACGTCGGCGATGCGCGCTCGCTGGTGATCCACCCGGCCTCGACCACGCACTTCCGCGTACCGACCGCCGATCTTGCGGCGTCCGGCATCAAGGAGGGCACCATGCGCCTGTCGATCGGCCTTGAGGATGCGGACGACCTGATCGAAGACCTGGGCCGCGGGCTGCGCGCCGCCAAAAAGGGAACCTAGCGCCATGTTCCTGACTGTCGACGGCCGCCAGTCCTACGCCTACACCGGCGGCAAGACCTTTGACCACACACTTAAGGTGGTTATTTTCGTGCACGGCGCACAGCATGATCACAGCGTGTGGGCCCTGCAAAGCCGCTACCTTGCACATCACGGTTACAGCGTGCTGGCGCTCGACCTGCCGGGCCATGGCCGCAGCGCGGGGCCGGCACTTGAGAGCGTTGAAGCAATGGCGCAATGGGTATTGGCAGTGCTTGGCGCAAGTGGTGTCGCGCGCGCTGCAATCGTCGGCCACAGCATGGGTTCGCTGATCGCGCTTGAGGCCGCCGGGGCGGCGCCGCAACAGGTCAGTGGCATTGCGCTGATCGGATCGGCCAATCCGATGACGGTGTCCGACACTCTCCTGGACGCCACCCGCGACGACGAGCCGCTGGCCCAGGACATGGTCAATATCTGGTCGCATTCAACCTACGCGGCCAAGCCCTCGAATCCCGGACCCGGGTTCTGGATCGTCGGGCAAAACCTGCGCCTGATGCAGCGCATCGCAGCGGGCGTGATGCATTGCGATTTCAAGGCCTGCAACGACTATGCGGGGGGCGCCGCGCGCGCCGCGCAGGTGCGCTGCCCGGCACTGTTTGTGCTCGGCAACCGCGACGCGATGACCCCGCCGCGCGCCGCGCGCGAGCTGCAGGCCGCCATCAAGGGCCAGCGCACCGTGCTGATCAGCCCAAGCGGGCATAACCTGATGGCCGAGCAGCCTGACGCCGTGCTGGACGCGCTCACCGACTTTTTGCCGGGATGCACTTGACGCGTGCGCGCTTGCAGCGCTTGTGCGCCTAGGCCTTTCGGGCGTAGGATCGGGTCCGGGTAGCCGCCGTGCCCGGCACAGTGGTCGTAGCGCAAATACTGGAACGATCGTAGCGCCAGTTCATTGAAAGGGGTGCGAGCTACGCTTGCGCTGGCCACGTTGAAACGTCGGTCATGCGGGCATTTGCCGAATCTCTGGGCGCAACCGGGTTTCAAGGAGGAGCTTGCGGTGCAAAAATTTCTGTACTTACTTGCCGCTGCCTGCCTCTCGGCGACAGCCATTGCGGCGACGCCCGCCGCGTCCGCCAGCGCGCCCGGTAACGCCGCCGCTGCTGCAGCCACACCCGAAGGCGATAAGGCTGCCCGCGCCGTCCTCGAAGCACTGGGTGCGGTGGTGCGGGTCAAGGTCAGCGCGATCGCCGACGCCCGTTCGCTACGCACCCTCGGGCGCGAACGCGAGGGCAGCGGCATCGTGCTGGCACCGTCGGGCATGGTGCTCACCATCGGCTACCTGATTGTCGAGGCGGAATCGATCGAATTGACCGACGTCAACGGCAAGACTGTCACCGGCAGCATCGCCGCCTACGACCATGCCAGCGGTTTCGGGCTGGTCCGGCCAACCGTACCGCTGGCCGTCACCGGCGCCGCGCTCGGCACTTCGAAGGATGTCGCCGAGTATGAAAAGTTGATTTTCGCCACGCATGGAGGCAGGGAGAACGCCTCATTGGCAACGGTCGCCTCCAAGCGCCGCTTCGCC
>JAYVWK010000529.1:0-2632 GCA_043786185.1 Burkholderiales bacterium | reverse complement strand
GTGAATTTCTTCCTGATCGCCGCCAACTCGTTTCCGGCGAAGAATTTTCGCGAAATGGTCGATCTGATCAAGGCCAACCCGGGCAAGTTCAACTATGCCTCGGTTGGCAACGGCAGTGCTCACCAGCTGTTCATGGAAGACTTAAAGCAGCGTCTCGGCCTGGATCTGCAGCACATACCCTACAAAGGCACGCCGGCCGCGCTGATCGACCTGATCCCTGGCAAGGTGCACATCATGTTTGCCGATGCGACTGTGGCAGTGCCCAACATCCAGGGCGGCAAGGTGCAGACCTACGGCACCTCCGCGGCCAGGCAAAACTCGCTGATCGCAGCAGTACCGCCACTGGCGCAGTTCGTCCCCGGTTTTGACTGGCAGGCCTGGCAGGGCGTCTCGGTGCCGGCCGCCACACCGGCGGCGATCGTCGCACGCCTGTCGGCGGAAATGCAGAAGTTCCAGCACACCGCCGAATTTCGCGAAGTGCTGGGCAAGTTCGGCATGGAGCCGTGGCCGCCGATCACCCCGGCCGAGTTCGCCACGTACGTGCGAAACGACATGCCGCGCTGGGCCGAGGCGGTGCGCGCATCCGGCGCCAAGGTGGATTGAACATGGCCATCGAGATCCTGCCGATCAACGGTTTCATCGGTGCCCTGGTGCGCGGCGCCGACCTGTCGCGCTTGGACGATGCCACCTTCAAGCTGCTGCATGATGCCCTGGTGCAATATGAAGTGATCGTCCTGCGCGACCAGCAGCGCATGACGCTGGACCACCAGATGGATTTCGGCGCCCGCTTCGGCCCCTTGTCGATCCATCCGTTTTCGCCCAACCTGGAAAGCAAGCCCGAAGTGATCGTGCTGGACTACTCGGCCGATCATCCGGCCGCGCGTACCGACATCTGGCACGCCGACGAGACTTTTCGCCCCAACCCGCCGATTGTCACCATGCTGCGCGCGCGCATCATCCCCGATCGCGGCGGCGATACCTGTTTTTCCAGCATGACCGCTGCCTATCGTGGATTGTCCGAGCGCATGAAGCAGCACATCCACGGGCTGGAATGCCAGCACGATTTCAAGCCCTTCAGGTCGCTGTTCAACAACACGCCGGAACACCGGCGCCGCCTGCGCGAGATCGAGGACGAATTTCCCAACCCCTGGCATCCGGTGGTGCGGGTGCATCCGGTCTCGGGCAAGCGGGTGATTTATGTCAACCCGCAGTTTTCGCTGCGCATGCGCGGTCTGAAGGATGACGAGAGCGCCACCCTGCTGGATTTCCTGTTTCGCCAGGCCCACGTGCCGGAAGTCCAGTTGCGCGTGAAATGGCAGCCCGACACGGTCGTGCTGTGGGACAACCGCTCGGTGCAGCATTACGCGCCGCACGATTACTACCCGCAGCGCCGCAGCATGGAACGGGTCACCATCAGCGGTGATGTGCCGATCGGCGTGGCCGGGCCCTATGTGCCCGAGACCATTGCCGGCAACGGTGTGGTGAACCCGACTGAAGCGCCGCGTGCCCCGCCCAAGCGCCAGTTCGAACGGACTCTCTGATGCGCATCTGCATATTCGGCGCCGGCGCCATCGGCGGCACCATCGGCGCGCGACTGGCGCTTGCAGGTCATCAGGTGAGCCTGGTGGCGCGCGGCGCGCATCTGGCCGCACTCAAGGCCGATGGCCTGACCCTGCTGCAAGGCGGCAACAAACACCATGTGAAGCTTGCCGCCAGCGACAAGCCTGCCGAACTCGGTTTGCAGGATGTGGTGATCATTGCGCTGAAGAGCCATAGCCTGGCGGGCGCGGTGGCTGACCTGGTGCCGCTACTCGGGCCGGAAACCGCGGTGGTCACCGCGATGAATGGTGTGCCATGGTGGTTCTTCGATGGCTGGGGTGGCGCGCTGGCCGGAACCGCGCTCAAATCCTGCGACGCCGATGGTCGCATCGCCGGCGCCATCGCCGGCCGGCGCGTGATCGGTGGCGTGGTGTATCTGGCCGCCGATGTGCCCAAACCCGGCGTGGTGCGCCACAACTCGGGCAACCGGCTGATCTTGGGCGAGCCTTCCAACCGCCCCTCGGCGCGGGTCGATGCACTTATTGCCGCATTGAACGGTGCCGGTTTCGAGGCCCTCGCCAGCGACAACATTCGGCGCGAACTGTGGAAGAAGCTCTTGGGCAATTTGTGCTTCAACCCGGTCTCGGTACTCACCGGCGCGACCACCGACCTGATGCTCGACGATCGCCATATGGCGACACTTTTCGCCGCGATGATGCGCGAAGCGATTGCCGTGGCTGCGGCGGTGGGCATTCCGCTTGACATCGATCCGCTGGCGCGCATGGCGCAAACCCGCAAGTCCGGGCCGATCAAGTCCTCGATGCTGCAGGATGTCGAGGCGGGCAGGCCGATCGAGCTCGATGCGATTGTCGGCAGCGTGGTGGAGATCGCCCTGCGCATCGGTTTGGCCACGCCATTCATTGATGCTGTTTTCGGCACCGTGCGCGTGCGGGCTGCCGGGCTCGGCCTGTATCCCAGGCCATGAGGACCCGCGTCACTGAATTGCTGGGCATCGACTTGCCCATCATTCAGGCGGGCATGAGCTGGGCGTCGTCGAATGCGGCGCTGCCGCTGGCAGTGTCGGCGGCCGGTG
>JAYVWK010000528.1:0-4327 GCA_043786185.1 Burkholderiales bacterium | reverse complement strand
GTCAAGGTGAAGTCGGACGCGGCCCAGGATACCTTCACCTGGGGACGCACCCGCTTTCTCGACGAGTCGCGCACCCTGGCCTCGTTCCGGCATCCCAATATCGTGCGCGTGATGCGCTTTTTCGAGGCCAACCAGACCGCTTATATGGTGATGGAGTTCGTCGCCGGCAAACCCTTGAACGATTGGGTGGCGTTGCGCCGGCCCCTGCCGCAAGCCACCGCGATCGCGCTGTTGCTGCCGCTGCTCGACGGGCTGGAGGTGGTCCATGCGGCCGGCTTCCTGCACCGCGACATCAAACCGGCCAACATCTTCATCCGCGATGACGGCAGCCCGGTGTTGATCGATTTTGGCTCGGCGCGCGCCTCGGGCGGCAGCAGTGACCTGACGGCAATCGTCACCCCCGGCTATGCCCCGCTGGAGCAATACCACGCCCAGGGCAACCAGGGGCCGTGGAGCGACATCTATTCGATCGGCGCCGTGCTCTACTGGATGATCGTGGGCCGAAAGCCGGTTGATTCAGCGGCACGCGCGCGCCACGATCCACTTGCGCCGGCGCGCCAGGCCGGCGACCGCAACCGCTACAGCCCCGCGTTTCTGGATGTGATCGACTGGGCACTGGCGCCGGCCGAGGAAATGCGACCGCAGTCGGTGGCGCGCCTGCGCGATGCCATCAAGGGGCTCGATGCGGTGCACGCCTCCGAAGCACCCACCGTACTGGCCGGTATGCCGCCTGACCCGGGCCATGGAAAAAGCCAGCCGACCTCGCTTTCCACGATGGTGTTTGACCGCGACATGCTCAAGTCGATGGAAGCCGCGCTGGCGCCGCACATCGGCCCGATTGCCGGCGCCATCATCCGCGCCGCCGCCAGGAAGGCCTTCACCCTGCCCCATCTGGCCGAACTTGCTGCCGAGGAAATCGAGGACCAGACCGCGCGCCAGGCCTTCATGAAGAAATTCGCCAGCAGCAAAAATTCGATGCCAACGGCAAATTCGGGGCACACCCATCCGCCCAGCCGGCACCTGAGCCAACCGGCAAGTCTCGCCCCAAGCCAGCCGCTGTCGCAACCCGCCAGCGCGCAACTGCGTTTTGATCCCGCAGTGATCGCCCGGGTGGAAGCCGGCCTCGCGCCGCACATAGGTGCGGTGGCGAAGGTGGTGGCACGGCGCGCCGCCGCCCGCGCGCGCGATGAGGCAGAGTTGTACATGCTGGTGGCCGACGAGATCGAGGATGCGGAGGCCAAGAAAGCCTTCCTGCGCAAAGCCATCAGCATCGCGCGCAAATCCTGAAGTCGGCACCGCGCGCATTTTTGTTGTCGGGCAGCATCGCAGACACAGCGGCCAGTCCGGCGCGATCAATCTCCCCTTGCAGTCAACCAGGAACAAACCGATGACAAAAGCCTACTGGACCGCTACCTACCGTTCGATCGACAAACCCGACGCGATGGCCGCATATTCGAAACTGGCGGGGCCCGCGATCCAGGCCGCTGGCGGGCGCTTCATCGCACGCGGCATGCCGGCGCACACCTATGAAGCAGGGCTTAAGCAGCGGGTAGTGATCATCGAGTTCGAAAGCATCGCCGCGGCCACCGCGGCACACGACAGCGCCGCTTATCAGGAAGCGCTGCGCGCGCTTGGTGACGCGGCGGTACGCGACATCCGCATCGTCGAGGCCGTCGCCTGAACAGCGCTTGATCCGGGCACTGCCTTCATCATGCCCGGAAACGGCTCACCCAGCGACGATCGCTCCAGTCTTTCCAGCGCCAGTTGAACCAGTGGGGCGAATTCAAGATCGCCGCGCCGCGCATGCCGAACGCCTTGCGCCCTCCCAGGCTCAATATCGCCCGTTCCGCGATTGGTGGCGCCCATGGCAGCGACGGCTGGCCGGCGAGGGCCTGACGCAGGTTGGCCGCCAGCGCCGGCCCCTGCGGCAGGCCACAGATGCCTATGGGCGAGCGCAAGTGTTGCTCCGGGATGCTGCAATCGCCGGCGCCATAGATACGCTTGTGGCTCAGTGAACGCAGGCTGGCGTCGGTCTGCATGAAACCACCCATATCGCAGGCGAGCCCGGACGTGGCCAGCCAGCGCGCAGGGTAAGCGCCACTGGCCCAAACGGTGATATCGCTTGCCAGCTGGGCGCCGTTTGACAGAAACAGGCCGTCGCGCTCAATCAGTTTTACCGTGGCTCCGCGCAGCAAGCTGATGCCACGCGCCACGCACAAGGCTTCGACCGCCAGACCCAATTGGTCAGGAAGGTCGGCCAGCAGGCGCGGGCCCTCGGTCACGATCGAAAAACCGAAGTCGCCAAAAACGCGCGGCGGCAATTCGCGCTGCAAGCGATGCCGCATGGCCAGCATCAGCTCCACAGCCGCGGCACTGCCGCCTACGACCGTGAGCCGCGACAGCGCACCTTCGCGTGCCAGTTCACGCACCCGGTCCCAGCCTTCGAGAAACACTTCGACCGGCTTGGCCAGCAGGGCAAAGCGGCGCTGCCCCGGTACATCGGGCGCGAACAGGGTGACGCCGATATCGATGGATGCGAAATCGAATTCGAGCCCTCGCCCGCTCCCGGTCATCGCCACCCGACCCTGCGCGTCGAGCCCGACCACTTGATCGGCCAGCAATTCGATGCCCGCTTTTTGCGCCATGCGGGCCAGGTCGACCTGACACTGCCCGGCTTCGTAGTGGCCCGCCACCAGGCCGGGCAACATGCCGGCATACAACATGAATCTCCGCGGGCTCACCATGGTGATGGAAGCGTTGGCAGCCGGTTGCAGGCTGAACTGGCGCAGGACTTCGACATGCGCATGGCCAGCGCCGATCAGCAGAAGCTTTTTCACCCTTAAGCTTCTCAGCGATAGCGGCGCGCCAATGCTTCGGGCGAAGCGCCAAGAAAGTACGCGAGACGCAGGCGCCACATCAGCACAATGGTTTTGAACACGCCGCGCGTCTCCCAGCGCCGTGCCGAGGTGAGCACCTTGAGACGCAGGCATACCGGCCGTGCCAGGCGCTGCAGGCGTGCGCTGATTTCGACATCCTCCATCAATGCGATCGTGGGAAAACCGCCGACGGCCTCAAAGGCTTGGCGCGTCATGAACAGCGCCTGATCGCCAGTGGCGATGCCGGTCAAGCGCGAGCGCAGGTTCATCATCGCGCCCACCAGCGCCAGCGAGGCGCGCGGGCTGTCGAGCCGGACGTCGAAACGTCCCCAGGCCAGTGCGTGGCTGCGAGTCACTGCCTCGATCGCATCCAGTGCTCCCGGCGGCAGCCTCGTATCGGCATGCAGGAACAACAGCACCGCGGTGCGCGCGGCGAACGCGCCGGCGTTCATCTGCGCGGCGCGCCCACGCGCCGATTCAATCGTCTGGTCACACAAGGGGGCGGCGCGCGCCAGGGTATCGTCGGTGCTGCCGCCGTCCACCACGATCACTTCGCAGCCGGCGCGGCGCATCCCGGTCAGCGACGCCAGGTTGGCGTCGATACCGCCTGCTTCATTGAGAACCGGAACGATGATGGATAGGCGCAGTGCGGGCAAGGCGAAGTTTCAGCGAGCGTCGTTGATGGCCCAATCGTAATCGAGAAAACGGATTGCAACCGAGCCGGCGGCGATCAGCTTGCGCTCCTCGGGTTCGTCCGACAGCAAATCGGCATAGCGGGCGAAGTATTGCTCGCGCGAGGCAATCGCCTGCGCATTGGCGCCAATGCCCTTATAACCGCTTTGCCAATCGACCTTGAACCAGTCGAAAATCTTCGATACCTCGAGCGCGCCCTGCGTCGCGTTGAAACGGTTGCGTGAACGGTCCGACAGGAAGCGCCTCGCCTGCTCCTCAAGCTGCGCATCGAGCCGCTCGGCCACAAACGCCTCTTCACGCAGCATCGGGCAACCGATCGAGGCGCAGTTGACCGCGAAGTGCACGCGCGGCTCGTCATACACGCCGGGCTTGCGCAAAGTATTGTGCTCGATGTCATCCAGGAAAGCCTCGCGCCCGAAGAGCGTGAAAAATTTGTCCTTCCACGGATTGCCGATGATGTTGCCGAAGTCGCGAATCGACTTGAGGTTCGGGTACTTCTGCAGGATCTTCACCACCGTGAAGGCGTTGTAGGCGTTGATCAGGAATGCCATTTGCTGTGACTTGTTCCAGCCCTTGAATTCCGCCTCGGTCACCTTGGACAGGCTCTCGGTATAGGCCTTGAGCGCCGCCTCGTCGGCACGCATGCCGGCATAGCGCATCTGGCTCGCCTTGCCCCCCTGCAGAAAAACCACATGCTTCTTGAGCAGCGCGTCCCAGGCCTTGTGGCCGTGGTCGAACTGCGCCTGCGCCATTGCCCA
>JAYVWK010000527.1:0-6568 GCA_043786185.1 Burkholderiales bacterium | reverse complement strand
GATGTGCTGTTTGTCGGTGGGCCGGAACCTTATTTAAAGGCGCTCGTCGAGGCGACCGACAGCATTCCGATCGTGGTGTGCGCGACGGACTTCGACCCGCAGGCAAAGGGCTATGTCAAGAGTCTTGCCCGGCCGGGCAAAAATGTCACCGGTGTCCATCTGCAGCAAACCGAGATCACCGGGAAACGGCTCGAATTGCTGCGTGACCTGCTGCCAGTGGCGCGCCGCATGTCGGTGTTTTCAGACAACAACACCGAAGACCAGCGCGAGGCTGCGCAAAAGGCCGCGCAGATACTGAAACTGGAATTGCATGTTGTGAAGCTGCGCGACTTGCCCTACGATTACGCGGCGGCCGTGAACCTCGCGCGCGCCGCAGCGATCCGAAGGGCTGCTGGTTCTCATGTCGCCCAATTTTTTCGCTGGCCGCGAGAATCTCGCGGCCGAGGCCAGGAAGCACAAGCTGCCCACGGTTCTCGGACTGCGGCAGTTTGTCGAGGCGGGCGGGCTGGCATCGTATGGTGCGCCCATCGACCCGTTGTATGAGCGTGCCGCGGACTTCCTGGTGAAGATCATCAAGGGTGCGAGTCCGTCGACCCTGCCGATGGAGCAGCCTACAAAATTCGAGCTCGCGCTCAATTTCAAAACCGCGAAAGAGCTTGGGCTGAAGATTCCGCATTCAGTTCTGGTGAGTGTGACCAATCCGGTCGAGTAAGGGCCGGGAGTTCCTGGCTAGAACGGCCGTTTCCCGCTCAGGATTTCCCACCAGAGCCGCCAGTCGCCCATCAGGCTGTACCCCGGGTACTTGAACGTTGCCGGCCGGTTGCGCTCGAAGAAGAAATGCCCGACCCACGCGAACGCGTAACCCTGAACCAGCGCTGCCGCGAGCAGCCACCATGACTGCGTGACCAGCGCCGTCACCAGAATGATGAGCGCAATGCTGGTGCCGACGAAATGAAGGCGGCGCGAGACCGGGTTTTTGTGCTCGTCGAGATAGAAGGGGTAGAAATCGGCGAAGGTCTTGTAGCGCTGTTGGTTGCTCATGACGATTCTCCGGGTTCGACGGCGGCTTGATGCGGCGGTCTTTGGCGCTGATTCTTGATTTTCGCTTGAGGTCCGCGAAAATCAAATCGAAGGCGGATGCATCGACCGGTCATGGCGCCTTCTTGGGAAGTTCCGGAAACTGCGGAAGCCCATCGGTGATATCGAACCACGGCGCCTTGTTGGCAACAAACACATGGAACTTCGGCTTCACCCCGGGATCGACATCGAGCGCGCCAAGTGGCAATCCATAATGGGATGGGAAATCGTCGAAACGGCTGAGCAGAGGCGAGCCGCAGACGCGGCAAAACCCGCGATGCGTGCCGGGCGACGATTCGTAGTAGGTCACAAGTTCTTCACCCTGCACCCAGCGGAAGTCGGCGGCGTTCACGCGGGCACGGCTGCGAAAGGCCGCGCCGTGCGCCTTGCGGCACATGGTGCAGTGGCAGTTGAGCGTGCCCGAAAGCGTGCCTGCGATTTCATATCGCACACCACCGCATAGACAGCTGCCGCTCAGCATGATGGTCCTTGTTACTTGTCGTCAATGGCCGGAAAAGGCGCGAGTGATAGGCAGTCATTTCGTTGCAAGGGATGAGCCTTGAAAAAAACGGTGCGCGCCCGATCAAGAAATATGCGACCAACGGAGATCAAGTCGAACGCGGCTCCATCGCTATGCACGGCGCCAAGCGACGTGCTTCAGCGAGAACCTCTTCAAGATCGTAGGCTTCGGTTTCGCCGGCTTTGTAGGCGGCGATGCGGCGCTCGATCTCGCGGTCCCATGCGTCGGTCACCCCCGTGGCGGGCGCATCATCCAGTGTCGCAAGCAACAGATCAACCAAGCGCGCACGCTCTTCCGGAGATAGGGCGCGGCCACGTTCGGCAAGTTCGAGTACCGGATCGGGCATATGAACTCCTTGTCAGAGCTGCAAATGGTAACGCGAGTGTCGCGGATGAGTGAAACAGCGCTCTTTGATGTCTGCCATCGGAGATCAGCTACATTCCAAACAGTGCATGCAAGGCCTCGCGCTCAATCACCAGCATGTGATTCTCCAGCCGTCGCCCGTACTCGCCAATCCATCAACCGAAACCAAAGCGGCGGCAGCATCGCCAGCAGGATCATCCCGGCGTATCCGGTCGGCAACTGCGGCGCCGAGTCGATCGAGCGCAGGGCCTCGTAGGGGCGCGACGAGTCGGCATGGTGGTCGGAGTGGCGCTGCAGGTTAATCAACAGGGCATTGCCGAACCAGGTGTCGGAGTTCCATGAGTGGTGCGGCTGCACGGCTTCGTAGCGACCGTCTGCATTGCGCTTACGGGTGAGGCCGTAGTGCTCGACGTAGTTCACCAGTTCCAGCAGGGTGAAGGCCACGAGGCTCTGGAACAGGAAGAACAGCACGCCCTCGGGGCCGGCCACACCCCAGGCGATGGCGCACAGTGCGAGTTCGGCGACGATGTACACGACATTGCGGTTGGCAGGTGACCAGGCGCTCTGGCCCTTGGCTTCGAGGCGCATGGCTTCCAGGCGCCAGGCGTGGGCGAAGCTGCCGATCACGGTGCGCAGGTAGAAGGCGTAGAACGATTCGCCCAGGCGCGCGCTGGCCGGGTCGTTGGGAGTGCCGACGCGCGCATGGTGGCCGCGGTTGTGTTCGACATGGAAGTGGCCGTAGCACACTGTGACAAGCAGCAGCTGCGAGACGAAACGGTCGCAGCGGCCGGGGCGGTGACCCAGCTCGTGGGCAATGGTGATGCCGAAGCCGCCGGTGATGAAACCGACCGATACACCCAGCCAAAGCGCGGCTTCGACGCTTGGCCTGGCGGCGATCACGCCGAGCGTCCAGACGATGAGTGCGACCTGCAGCAAAGCGTAGAGGTAGAGGAAAGCACTGAACCAGGTGTGCCGCGCGGCGGGCCAGGGGTGCGGTTGCGCGGCACTCTGGCAGGTGCCGATCAGCGCGTCGATGATGGCAACAACTACCAGGAACAGCAGGGAAAGCTTGCCGGATGAACCGCTGAAATAGCCGATCACAGGCAAGGCAAGCATGGCGATCAATAGCAGGTGGCGAGCGTCTTGCCAAGCCAGTCGGCCGGGTTTGGTGAGAGTGGCGTGCATGGCCGATAGTTTGGCAGTTGGGGGAGATGGGCGCAAGACTGCTTCGCGCCCCTCGCCTTGCTGGTCTCGCCCTTGGCTGGCGCGCGCAAGTATGCCAGCAACCGCGGCGCCGCTTTGCCACACCCGAGTAGCGACGCGGCCTTGTTTCAGGCAAGCTTCCGCATGCCTTCCAAAGCGCCCGACCTGCTGGCCGGCCCGATCGTACCCACCCTGGTGCGTCTGGCGAGCCCGAATGTGCTGGGCCTTTTTGCGCAAACACTGACCATCGCCTATGACGGCTTCATCGTCGCGCGCCTGGGCACCGAGGCGCTGGCCGCGGTAGCGCTGGTGTTCCCGCTTTCGATGCTGATGGTGCAACTGTCGCGCGCGGCCATGGGCGGCGGGGTGGCGGCAGCGGTGGCACGCATGCTGGGCGCCGGCGACCGCCAGGGCGCCACGGCGGTGGCCTGGCATGGCCTGCTGATCGAGATCGTGCTGGGCCTGTGCATTGGCTTTGGCTTGTTGGCCTGCGGGCCCTGGATGTATCGCGCCATGGGCGGGGACGGGCAGATTCTCGAACTGGCGCAAAGCTACGCGTGGCCGCTGTTCGCCGGCGCCATTGCCACCTGGGTCAACAACGCGCTCTCCAGCATGCACACCGGGTCGGGCAGCATGCGCGACCGGCGGCCTGCCTGATCGGCAGCGCGCTCCTGCATGTGGGCCTGTGCCCGCTTTTGGTATTCGGTGCCGGCCCTGTGCCGGCGCTCGGGGTGGCCGGCGCCGGGCTTTCGTTCGTGGCGCTCAACGCGCTGTCGGCCTGCATCCTGGCCTGGCCCTTGCTGCGCGGCGACGGCAACTTGCGCTTGCGCCCGGTGCCGCTATCGCGCGCCGATGCCTATGAAGTGCTGCGGGTGGGCCTGCCGGCTTCGGTGAGCCCGTTCATTTCCAACGGCAACGTGATTGTGCTGACCGGCTACGCCGGCAATTTTGGCGTAGCCACCCTGGCCGGCTACGGCGTCGGCGCGCGCCTTGAGTACGTGCTGATTCCGCTGGTACTTGGCTTCGGCTCGGCGCTGGTCTCGATGGTCGGCCGCAACGTTGGCGCCGGGCAACACGCGCGCGCCGCGCGCATCGCCTGGGCGGGCTCGCTCCTGATGGGCGCGGTGACCGGCGCCATCGGTGCGCTGCTGGCGCTCAATCCGCATTGGTGGACGCAATGGTTCATCCCGGACGCTGCCAGCGCCACGCGCGCGGCGGCCGATGCCTATCTGCATATCGTCGGCATCTTCTACGCGCCCTTCGGCTTCGGGCTGGCCTTCTTTTTCGCTTGCCAAGGGGCGGGGCGCCTCAAATGGTCGCTCATCGGCAGCCTGATGCGGCTGCTGGTGGCGGTGGTCGGCGGCGCCCTCGCGGTGGCGCTGCATTCGCTGACCCTGCTCTATGCAGTGGTCGGCGTCTCGTTCCTGGTGTACGCGCTGATTCCGGGACTCGCGTTCAAGCTTGGCAACTGGGGGCAGGATGCCCGCGGTACCGCGCCGCAACGCAAGCGCTGAAGCGGGCCGCGGCAACAAGCACTCGGGTATGCTTGGGCGATTCAGATCGAGCGGGTTGAATCCTCATGTTGCACGTTCCACGCAAAATCTTTGTCGCCACCGTCCATGCATTTGCGCTCTGGGGCGCATTCTCGGGGCCCGCGTTGGCGCAGGGCATGACGCTGACCCCGGCACAGCAGCAGTTCCGCGCGCTTTACCAGGAGCTGGTGGAAATCAACACCACCGACTCGGTCGGCAGTTGCACCGTGGCTGCCGAGGCCATGAAGAAACGCCTGCTTGCCGGCGGCATCGCGCCAACGGACATTCACATCATCGTGCCACCCGGCGGCCCCAAAAAAGGCAACCTGGTCGCGCGCCTGCGCGGCAGCGGCGCGAAGAAGCCGATTCTCTTGTTGGGCCACTTAGACGTGGTCGAGGCCAAACGCGAAGACTGGACGCGCGACCCGTTCAAGCTGATCGAGGAAGGTGGCTACTTTTATGCGCGCGGCGCGGCGGACGACAAGGCCATGGTGGCCGCGTTCCTCGACAACCTGATGCGCTACCAGCGTGAAGGCCACCGGCCGGAGCGCGACATCGTGGTCGCGGCCACCTGCGATGAAGAGATCATTCCCTCGCCTTTCAACGGTGCGAAGTACCTGCTCACGCACCACCGCAACCTGATCGATGCCGAGTTCGCCTTGAACGAAGGCGCCAGCGGCATGCTCGACGCCAACGGCAAGCCGGTGCGCATGGGCATCCAGGCCGGCGAAAAAGTATTCCAGACCTACACGCTGGAAGTGACCAACCGCGGCGGCCACAGTTCGGTACCGGTCAAGGACAACGCCATCACCCATTTGAGTGGCGGGCTGGCGCGCCTGGGCGCGTTTGACTTTCCGTTCCGCCTGTCGGCCACCACGCGCACCTATTTCGAACGCATGGCCGCGATCGAAGGCGGCCAGAGCGCTGCCGACATGCGCGCCATTCTCAAGGATCCGCCGCATCCGCAGGCGCTGGCACGGCTGTCGCAAAACCCGCTGCACAACGCCACCTACCGCACCACCTGCGTGGCCACCATGCTCGACGCCGGCCATGCCACCAACGCGCTGCCGCAGCGTGCACGCGCCACCGTCAATTGCCGCGTGCTGCCGGACGAATCGATCGAATCGGTCACCAGGACCTTAGCCACGGTGCTTGCCAACGACCAAATCAGCATCACGCCGGTAGGCCAGGCCACACTCTCGCCGGCACCGCCCTTGACGCGCGAGATCATGGAGCCGGCCGAGCGCATCAGCGCGCAAATGTGGCCCGGCGTGCCGGTGGTGCCAACCATGCTGGTGGCCACCACCGACAGCCGCTACATGAACAACGCCGGAATTCCGGCCTATGGCCTGTCGGGCATGTTCCGCGACCCCGACGGCGGTGGCGTGCATGGCTTGAACGAGCGCATCCGCGTCAAGTCGCTGTTCGAGGCGCACGAATTCCTCTATCGCGTGGTGAAGGCTTACGCCGGCGGGCAGTAGGCGCGAAGCGGCACGCCCCAGCGCAGGCCGCTCGCGTCGGTCGAATCGTGGCCGCTAGAAATGCATTAGCGCCGCGGGACCGGATCGGTGCTGATTGCAGCATGTGCGGTTACAGTGCGGCATGGCGCTCAAATCGACGATATACAAGGCCGACCTGCAGGTGGCCGACATGGACCGGCACTACTACGCCGATCACCCGCTCACCATCGCCTGCCACCCTTCCGAGACGGCCGAACGCATGATGGTGCGGGTATTGGCATTCGCACTCAACGCGCACGAACTACTGGCCTTCGGCAAGGGCTTGTCGGATGTCGAAGAACCCGATTTGTGGCAGCGCGACCTGACCGGCGCGGTCGAACACTGGATCGAAGTGGGGCAGCCCGACGAGCGCA
>JAYVWK010000526.1:0-5486 GCA_043786185.1 Burkholderiales bacterium | reverse complement strand
ACCCATTCGTTGGACAACATGTGGGTGTGAACGTCGATTACGGGGCTGGTCATTGCTGTTGGTCTCGCGTTAAGTTATGAATGGCTGGCGCTCCGGCGCCGGCCGTTGCGCCTCGGTCAAGGCGGGCACAGTTTTGCGCGTGGCTGTGGCAACGTATCACGTTGCGCGCCCGCGCGCCGCAGGCCCGACACATCGATGCGAATCGATCAGTAACGTTCGAGCAAGGGGCCAAAGCCGGCGATGCGGTCGCTAATGCCGGATTCGCGCAGCGCATGCCAGTAGATCGCGGTGTTGATCGCCAGCACCGGCCGTGCCATCCACATTTCGGCTGCCCCCGCCAGCCGGGCCATCGCCAGGTTGGTGCCCACCTGGATGATGGCGTCGACATCGTCACCGTCGAGTTCCCTGATGCCATCGCGCAACTGCGCCTCGGTCACATGGGCGATCGCCACCGGACTTTCGCACTTGAGCCCCTTGACGCGCTTGACCTGATAGCCGCACTCTTCGAAAAAGCGCCGCACGTTGGCGTCACCCACCGGATGGTAGGGCGTGAGTACCGCGATGCGCTTGACGTTCCACAATGAAAGCGCCGCGCTGCAGGCCTCCGACCCCATCGAGATCGGCAGCCCGGTGCGCTCGATCAATTCCGCCTTGAGCTTGCGGCTGGCATTCAAGCCGTCCCAGAAGGTCTCGGCCGAGATGCCCAGCACCAGGCGGTCGGGCTCGCATGACATGGCCGAATCGACAGCCTCGTTTTGCGCCGCCGCGATCAGGGTGATGAGCCGGCTGAAATCGGCATCGTCCTTCAACGCGATGTTGGGAATGACGATGCGGCTGATGTGGTTGGTCACACCGACCGGGCGCATGGCGTCGAATTCCGGCTGCACCGAGGTGTTGGTGGAAGGAATGAGAACAGCGAACTTTTTGCGAAAGCCCAGCGAGTCGGTCATGGCATCTCCAGAATGACTTTTCTGTTGTAGTCTCTCGAAAGATTGTACACAACAGGGGTGTCAGCTTTTTGCGGCCAGGCTTGCGCCAGCGCTGCGCGACACATCCCATGCCGCGGTGAGTCCATGGGTTGTATACAATCAATTTCCGGGCAAATCATCGCTCGGTAGCCAGGCTTCAATCCTGCCGGAGATGAGTGGCGCAATGGATAATCCCGACCATACCTCGAAAACGCCAGCTCGCCATTGTGCGGCGGCGCACCCTGACCAACGCACTGGCAGGATGACCAACACCGCCTGGTCCGGGCCAGGCGTCGAATGCGAGCCTGACTACTTATGAATGATTTTCCAGAACAGTTGCGCAACGGTTCGGCACGCATATCGCGCTGGTTCGCCTGGGGCGGCGGCGCCATGATCCTGGGCTCGGCGGTGCTGATCACGCTCGACGTGATTTTCCGCAACCTGGTGCAATCGACCTACTTCGAGAGCTTCGAACTGTCGGGCTACGCATTCGCGATCTCGACTTCATTCGGCCTGGCCTACGCGTTCTTTTCCAAGGCGCATATCCGTATCGAAGTGGTCTACAACCTGTTTCCGAAGAAAGCCCGCGCCTGGATGGATGTTTTGTCGGTGCTCACCCTGGCGGCGATCGCGCTCACCCTCACTTACTGGTGCGCGCAGACCGTGCTGCAAAACGGCAGCAGTGGCGCGCGCTCGAATTCGACCCTGGGCCTGTTGATGGTGATTCCGCAGTCGATCTGGCTGATGGGTCTGGCCTGGTTCGCCTTCGTGGTGAGCGCCGTGGCCGTGATCGCGCTGGTGCGCGCCCTGCTGGGGCGCGTCGACGCCATCACCGCGGAGCTTGGTGTGAGCACCCTGGACGAGGAAATTTCGGCCAGCGTGGATGCGCCACCCGACGCCGTGCGCAAAGGATAGAGATGCTCGCAACCGCTACGATCCTGCTCTTGGTGTTCATCGCCAGCAGCCTCTACGTCGCCGCAGGCTTGGGTGTTCTGGCCGCCGCGCTGGCCGGCCTGTATTCGAATTTTCCGCTGCTGCGCGGCATCGGCGAGATCGCCTGGACGGCGAGTGCCGACTTCAATCTGGTGGCCGTGCCGATGTTCATCATCATGGGTGAGTTGCTGCTGCGCTCAGGGGTCACCGAATCGATGTACGACGCGCTCGACAAATGGGTCGGGCGCATTCCCGGCGGGCTGATGCACACCAACATCGCGGCCTCGGCCATGTTCGCGGCCACCTCGGGTTCTTCGGTGGCCACCGCCGCCACCATCGGCACGGTGTCGATTCCCAACATGACCAAGTTCGGCTACAACCCGACCCTGTTCCTGGGCACCATCGCCGCCGGCGGCACTCTGGGCATCCTGATTCCGCCGTCGATCAACATGGTGATCTACGGCGCGCTGTCGGAAACCTCGGTGACCGACCTTTATCTGGCGGCTCTCATTCCCGGCATCACGCTGGCGATTCTGTTTTCGCTGTTCGTTTTCTTCATTTGCTTAGCGCGCCCCGGCCTGGCATTGAAATCCGCACCGGCCACCTGGGGCGAACGTTTCGCCGCGCTGATCCATCTGGGGCCGCCGCTGGGGCTATTCCTGCTGGTGGTGGGTTCGATCTATGCCGGCTTCGCCACCCCGACCGAAGCCTCGGCCCTGGGTGTGATGGGAGCACTGGCGCTGGTGATCATGCGCGGGCGCTTGAGCATCGAGGTGCTGCTGCGCTCCTTCGAGAGCACCGTGCGCACCACCGCGATGGTGATGCTGATCGTGCTGATGGCCTTCTTCCTGAATTTCGTCATGTCGACCATTGGCCTCACCGACCTGGCCACGCAGGCGGTCAAGGGTTTGTCGTGGCCGCCGCTGGCGGTGCTGCTTGCCATCATCGCGCTATACCTTGTGCTGGGCTGCTTTGTCGAAACCCTGACGCTGATGATCGCTACCACCCCGATCGTGGTGCCGATCATCAAGCAACTGGGTTACAGCCCGGTATGGTTCGGCGTGGTGTTCGTGATCCTGATCGAGGCCGCGCTGATCACCCCGCCGATCGGCATGAACCTGTTTGTCGTACAGTCGGTGCGCGGCGGCGGTCCGTTCCGCGATGTGGCGGTGGGCATCGTGCCCTTCCTCATCGCCATGCTGCTTTTGATCGCGGCGCTGATCGCCTGGCCCGGCATCGCCATGTGGCTGCCGACAGTGGTGGCCGCCAGCAAATAAGGGAAACACTGAACAAGTCGGCAGGGCGGCAAAGTTTCTTGTGCAACATGCTGAATCAAAATGACGCTTCGTTCGGGAGCCCGAATTGCAGCGACTTGTTCAGCGTTTTCCAAGCGCCCACACGTTTTATCACCCACCATCAACCCCAACCCGCAACCGCAAGGAGAATTCGATGCGTGCACCCCTGATCCACTCCCTCATCGCCGCAGGCGCGCTGGCGCTCACCGCAGGTGGCGCTCTGGCGCAGCCCTATTCCAAAGTCACGCTCAACGTGGTCGGCAACCTGGGCATCACCACGCAGTCGCAGCTACTCGAAGTGCCGCTGTGGACCAAGGTGCTGCCGGCGGCAACCGGCGGCGCGGTGAGCGGCACCATCAAGCCATGGAACGAAATGGGATTGAAGGGCGCCGAAGTGTTCAAGCTCTTGCGCCAGGGCGTCTACGACGTTGGCGCCACGCAACTGGGCTTTCTGGCCGGCGAGAATGCGATCAATGACGCCACCGACTTAGCCGGGGTTTCGACCAGCCTGGAGACTTTCTGGGAAGTCACCACCCGCTTTCGTCCGGTGCTGGAGCAGTACTACGAGAAGCAGGGCCTGAAGACCCTGGCACTGACCTCTTTCCAGGCGCAGGTGCTGTATTGCCGCAGCGAATTCAAATCCTTCGCCGACCTCAAGGGGCGCAAGGTGCGCACCTCGGGCGCCTCGCAGGCCGACTTCGTTGAATACTTCGGCGGCTCCGGCATCAACATGGCGTTCGGCGACGTGCAGCAGGCCCTGGTCAATGGCGTGATCGACTGCGCCATCACCGGCACCCTGGGCGGCTACAAGGCCAAATGGTTCGAGGGCGCGAAATTCCTCTATCCGCTGGGCATCAACTGGGCCAGCGGCATGGCGGCTGCCAACATGAGCTCCTGGAACAAGCTCAACGCGGCCACCCAGAAGCTGATCCTTGCCGAAATGGGCAAGTACGAGAAACAAGTGTTCGACCAGAACAAGCGTGAAAACGATATCGGAATCGCCTGCAACACCGGTACCGCGCCCTGCGGTGAAGGCCCGGCCGCCAAGATGACCCTGGTGCCAATAGCCGCCGGTGACACCGAACTGCGCCGCAAGGCCCTGCTTGAAGCGGTGCTGCCGAAATGGGGCAAGCGCTGCGGTGCCGAGTGCGTGAAATCCTGGAACGACACCGTAGGCAAGGTCGTCAACCTGACCGCGACGGCCAACTGAGGCCGCAACGCACGCCGCCATGGCCGCCACCTGGGTCACGTTGGAGGAGGCGCCGCTGACGCACGAGTCGCTGGCGGCGCTGCTGGAGAACCGGATCCCGGCGATCCGCCTGCGCGGCTTCGCCAGCAGCGCCGAATGTATCGCGTTCGCGCGTGCGGCAAGGGCCGGGCCGATCAAGTATTACAGCGTCACGCCGCCGGTCGGCTATATCGGCATGGCGCAGTATGAATACCGCTGGGACCGGCCGCGCGCGGACTATTTTCATGACGTCGCTGTTGCCAACGGGAATCTTGCGCAAGTGACGTCGGCTTCGTTCGATCCGGTTGCGCGGATCATCGAGTGCCTGGCCGCGGTCTACGATGCGCCGGTGGGCATCGGCCAGGAGCCCGGGCTGGGCGCCTATTACGCCGGCATCATCCGCCTGGCCTCGCAGGGCATCAAGCTGCATGCCGATTTCGCACCTCTCAACTCACCGGCCTATTCGATCGGCCGCATCGACGCCCAACTGGCCTGGAACTTTTTCGCCGAAGACCTGAACCAAGGCGGCGCCACCATCGTGCACAACACCCCGTGGTCGCCGCAGGTCCTGCCTGGCGAGATTCCACAGAGCTACGACCTGCCGCGCACAGCAGTGGCCGGTGCGACCATGTTTTGCTATGCGCCGACCGCTGGCGACGTGGTGCTTTTCAATTCGCGCAACCCGCATGAGGTCATGGGCGGGCCTGCCGATCAGGGGCGCGACCGCATCGGCATCGGGTCATTTTTCGGCCGCATGCCGGATCGCTCGCTGGTGATGTGGGCCTGAAAGAGCGCAAGGACGCAACCCCTTCCGAAGCGCTCTCAACTCACGTAGCCTCACTTCCGGCAATCCGCAGGGCGCCTGCGGTACAAGTGGCGCCCTGCGTTGATCAATCGCCCTTGATGCCGGCGTCGCGCACAAGCTTGGTCCAACGCTCGATCTCGCGCTTGACTAAGGCATCAGTTTCCGCCACCGACAGGCGCATCGCCCGCCCACCGCTGGCTTCGAAGCGCGCCACCAGGTCGGGCATGGCCAGCGCCTTGTCCATTTCGGCGCGCAGG
>JAYVWK010000525.1:0-6150 GCA_043786185.1 Burkholderiales bacterium | reverse complement strand
GCCGATCTGGCTCGGGCGGACTTCATCATCGAAGCTGCAACGGAGAATGAAGACCTGAAACGCAAGATCCTCAAGGATGTTGCTGCCATCGCCGACACCGACACCATCATCGCCACCAACACCTCCTCGATCAGCATCACCGGGCTGGCCGCCTCGACCAGGCGCCCGGAACGCTTCATCGGCATGCATTTCTTCAACCCGGTGCCGCTGATGGCGCTGGTGGAAATCATCCGCGGCCTCGCCACCTCGGACGCCACCTTCGCTACCACCGAGGAACTCTCCAAGCGCCTGGGCAAAACGCCGATCTGCGTGAAGAACGCACCCGGCTTTGTGGTGAACCGGATTCTCTGCCCGATGATCAACGAGGCCATCTTCGTGCTGGCCGAAGGCCTGGCCACGGCGGAAGACATCGACAACGGCATGCGCCTGGGCACCAACCAGCCGATCGGCCCGCTGGCGCTGGCTGACATGATCGGGCTCGATACCATGCTGTCTGTGATGGAGGTGTTCTATGAAGGCTTCAATGATCCCAAATACCGGCCGGCACCGTTGTTGAAGGAAATGGTCGCGGCCGGCTATCTCGGGCGCAAAAGCGGCCGCGGATTTTACCACTACGCGTAGCGCAGCCTGGTGCGGGGCATGTTTCGCAAGACCGCATGCACCGCATTGATGTGGCAAGTCACGGCCTGAAAGCCGAGGGCGGAAGGCTGCGTTTGGGCAAAAACGATGCCTGATCGACGCCTCCAAACAGGTTCAAACCCGTCCAGTCGCACACGCCGCCGGTTTCGCGCATCAGTGTCGAAAGCAGGCCGGCGCAGCCTTTGTCTCAAACGATCAGAGCGTCCACGCCCTTGCTCTCTACGAGTTGCAGCAATCTCGCAGCGGCGCCGCTTGGTCGCTTGTCGGCCGCCGGCGACTCCCACTTCTGAACAGTCGATACGCTTACGTTCAACAGCGCCGCGAAAACCGCCTGGCTCATCTTGGCGATTGCGGTCCTGATGGTGACTACGCGATCAGGCGTGTAGATCGGTGGTACCTCGCTCAACACTTTGATGCGAGCCAAATCGGGCTTCGAAACCAAACCATAGGCGTTCAAGTCGGCCGCGGTTTCCAGCAGGCCTTTGAGTACACGCTCCCGTTCAGTCGCTTTCTTGCTCATTGCATATCTCCGTGAGGACTCCAACGGCAGTCAGTTGTTCGAGCGTCCGCGCATCGGCAAGATGCAGACTCCTTGCAATGATCTTTGCGAGTTCCTCTTCGCTTGCTGAAAAATCCGCACCACGCTCACTTTTTTCTCGGCCCTCGAGGAAGAAAACGGCATTTTTGTGCCGCTTCGCCACCAACGTTCGGGTGGAGCCGTTTTTGCCTCTGCCAGGTAGCGCGATCCGCTTCTTGCAAACACCGCCGCCCAAGTCAGCTTCGAACAGCCCCTGCTCAATTTCACGAGCGGCCACGCACAACAAAGCATCTGGAAGGATCTTCCTGGCCCAACGAGCGAAAGACTTGGTTTTGAAGACTTTCTTGCGTTGTGTCATGATTTCATACTATAGCATCAAGTGCTATAGATATCAATCACGCAACGTGTCAGTACGAGACCCGCGCACGACACCACAGTTGGCACTATCAGCCCAAACCGCGCGCCAGATCGGCCTTGACGTCGGCCACACTCTCAAGGCCCACCGAAACGCGCAGCAAGCCCTCACCGATGCCCGCCGCCTCGCGCGCTTCGCCGCTGATGCGCCCATGTGTGGTCGAGGCTGGGTGAGTGATGGTGCTCTTGGTATCGCCCAGGTTGGCGGTGACAGAGATGACCTTGCAGCCATCCACCACCCGCCACGCTTCCTCACGCCCGCCCTTGGCCACGAAGGACACCACCGCGCCACCCAGAAACTCGCCGCTGGCCGACTGCTGGCGCTGCGCCAGCGCGAACTGCGGGTGCGATTCCAGCCCCGGATGCAACACCCGCTCCACGCGCGGATGGCCCTCCAGCCAGCGCGCCAGTTCAAGCGCGCGCTTCGACTGCTCATGCATGCGGATCGACAAAGTCTCCATACCCTTGAGAATTACCCAGGCGTTGAAGGCACTCATGCTGGGCCCCGCTGTGCGCAGGAAGCCGTAAATCTCCCCCATCACCAGTTCGCGGCTACCCAGCACCGCGCCGCCCAGCACCCGCCCCTGGCCGTCGAGAAACTTGGTGGCCGAGTGGATCACGATGTCAGCCCCGAATTCGAACGGTCGCTGGATCGCCGGCGAGCAAAAGCAATTGTCCACCACCAGCAAGGCGCCAGCCTTGAGCGCCACTTGCTTCAAGGCGGCGATGTCGGAGATTTCCATCATCGGGTTCGATGGCGTCTCGACGAACAGCATCTTCGTGTTGGGTCGCACTGCCGCGGTCCATTCCTCCACCTTGTTGGGTGACACAAAGGTGGTGGTGACGCCAAAGCGCCCGAGGTTTTTCTCGAACAGCGTGATGACACTGCCGAACACTGCGTTCGAGCAGATCACATGGTCGCCCGCCTTGAGCAGGCCCATGGCGCAGGTAAGCACCGCCGCCATGCCCGAACTGGTGGCCACGCATGCCTCGGCGCCTTCCAGCGCCGCGAGACGTTCGCCAAAGGCGTCCACCGTGGGGTTGGTGAAGCGCGAATACACATTGCCCGGCGCGCGGTTGGCAAAGCGCTCCGCCGCCATCGCCGCGGACTCGTGCACGAAACTGGAGGTGAGATACAAGCCTTCCGAGTTTTCATTGAACTCGCTGCGGTGCTGGCCGGCCCGCACCGCCCGGGTGTCGAACCCGTATTCGTACTCGTCGCTCATCACAAACTCTTTCGCAAATGAAAAACCCGTTTCGGCGCATGTCGGCGGAAACGGGTTCAATGAATTCTTGGACACGCTTTAGCCGCATTTGTTGGAGGCTTTAGCCCCCGCGCCCGCAAGCTGATGCTCAAATCGGCGCAAACTGAATTATAGGCGTTTTCGTGGCCCTCTTCGTTTATGCCGTCAACGGCGCCGGCGTGGTGACACAGCCCTTTGCCGTGGGGCACACAAGGGCCCACTATCACCTGACCACGGAGGTCGCACCGTGGGGTTACTCGTGTTTACGGGGGGCGTGGCGCAGTCCGTCCTGATGCCATCGCACATCCACGCATGATGCGTGTAGCGGCGTCGGCAGGCAGTCGCAGTATTCACACCCGATCGATCTTGAGGCTATGGGCGCTCTGGTTTCATGTCAAGGGATGCAAGGATTCGAGTTTCGCGGCAACCAGCTTGCACGCGTTGACTAGATCCGCAACCGGGAGATCGTCGATATCGAGGTCGCCTTCATACTCTCCGAGGTTGCGAATCTGGTGGCATTTGTTGAGCACACGCCACACCTCCGGGCCCAGGCCGAGCGTATGCGGCAGCACCTGAAAGACGATGGTGCGGTTGGCGGCGCGGTAACCATGGTGCCGAAGTGCGGCCAGGCTCAAGGCATGCGCGGCGTTATAGGCGAGATCGAAGCACCCTTCGAGCGAGTTGGCCGCGATTTTCGCGTCCTTGAGGCGTGCCAATCCCGCACGCTTCAAACCGGCAAACTCCCTGACATCGGGTGGCTCGGCGCTGAGCGGCTTGCCCGCACCGGCCAGATTTTCAAGTGGCGAGGGCATCATCGGACCCGATGAGCCAGATGCGGGGCTGCTCCATCACCCGCTTGATAAACACCGCGTCTTCGCGCCGCCGCCGGGCGAACTGTGCCGGCGTGTAAACCACCGGATTGATCGCACGCTTGAGCCACGCCGCCAATGGCTCGAAAGCACCGAACAAATCCGCATACGAAACGGCCTGGCTCACGACCATGACATCGATGTCACTGACCGCGGTGTCTTGCCGTTTGGCCACCGACCCGTAAACAAAAGCCGCCACGATGCCGGATGCCACGGGTGCAAGTGCCTTGCGCAAGGGCTCGGCCAAGCCAACTGTTTTCTGCAGGATCGCGCACAGCTCGGCATACAGCGGCGAAACAGGATTGGCCTGGTAGTGCTTCTGTGTGCCGATGCGCTTCACAGTGACCAGCGCCGTTTCTTCCAAGCGGGCAAGTTCGCGCTGTACCGCGCCCGAGCCCGAGCCCGCCAGCGCAATCAGTTCCGTCGCATAAAAGCTGCGATCCGGCTGGCCGAAGATCAGCCCGAGCACGCGCTGCTGTGTAGTCGAGAACAAGGCATCTGCGAGGCCACGGCCTCGGGGACGGCGCACACGATTCTTTTCTATACCCATAATAGGTATGTTACCACCCAAATTGGGCATGTTCTGCACACGCCCGTGAAAAACACCATGCAGTTGCCGGGATACGAAAAGAACCAGAACAATCTGGGCGTGCCAACCAGGCCAAGCCAGATTTCCGACCAGTAAACGATGCGCCCCGATGACATGACGGCGGCGGACATTTTCGCCGCCCGCAAAGCGGAGAAGGCCTCGAGCCGAGGCTCAATTGGCAACAGCGTCGCGTCAGGGTCTCCGGCTGAAACCCTCGAAGCGTGTGGCAAGTGTTCCCGCGGACACGATCTCGATGTCGCGAAAAGGATTGAGAATCAACAAATCGCGATCACCGATGACGAGGTAGCGGGCGGCGGCGGCGACTGCCAATTCAAGCAACTTATTGTTTTTGGGGTCTCGGCAGGCGTGGATGGACTCGCCCGGCACAACGATCTCGCTGATCCGCGCGAGCGTGGCCAGAAAGTCCTCCAAGGTGTCGCCCACAAAGTAGCGGGCGATGCGAGGCCGATGCAGGACATCGATGATTTCTTCGATGAGGTGCGCGGAAAGGCAAAGTTGACCATTTGCAACCGCCCATTCAAGCGCCCGGCCACTGACCGACGCCGGCAAAATCGAGGCGCTTGCCAGCGCGTTGGTGTCGAATACGAAACGCGGCCTCGGCTGCGCCTCAGGACTTGCCGTCATCGAGCAAGGAGGCAAGCGCTTCTTCGGTCAAGCCTTCAGCTGCGGCCACCTGGCCCAGCTTGGCGCGCGTGCGTGCAAACTCCGCCGCGGCCGCCTCGCCGCGCAAAGGCTCAAGTGCCGCCACCGCTTCCAGAAACTGCGCCAGCATTCGCTTCGGCCCACCGGCAGGACTCAGCACGATCGAGATGGGCCGACCACGGCGCGTGATCAAAACCGGCTCGCGTTGCGCGGTATCGACGAGTTCGCCGAAGCGCGACTGTGCGTCGAGGGATGTCAAAGTGATCATTAGAAACCCTGGTCGATACGTCTGTATCAGGCATTATAGCTGTTTCACGGCCAAGGAGCGGGCACTCCGTTGCAAGAGCTCGACAAACGCGCCGATCTGCATCAGCACCACGTCGGCGGAAACGCCTGGGCCTAAGTGCCGGACTTGCGCCAGCACGGTCTTCGTGCCCTTTGGCGCAAGGTCGCGCCGGCTGAGGCAGAGCGCCGCACGATCCAGTTCGAAGTAACAGTCGAGCCATGCGTGCCGCGGCCAGATCGCCGCCAAAAACCGCCGGCACGACGCCCGCCTCAAATGCCCGAGATACGAAGCCAGGCTGGCCTGGCTATGTGGACGTGGAGGCCTGCCGGGTGAAGGCGCTGGCGTGCATCCGAGCCGGTACCGTGGCAGTCATTATGTCGCGCGCTATTCGTGGTCCCGGAACGGTGTCCAAGCGTACGCCACGAATATCTTTGGACCCCACGTTCCTCTGCAATGACGCGATGCGGATTGGCGCGGCAAGCGGGTTACTCTTCGGCCTGCTTTTTCAGCAGTTCGATCAGATCGTCGGACAGCCAAAGCCCGGCGTTCCGCAGCTTTTCCAGCCCCGGGACCAGTGAGGGCAGCAACCCGCGACGCTTGGCCAGCAGCAGTACCCCGCACGTGCCGAGGATGGAAATGCCCAATGTCCTGGCGCAGCGGCGCGCATCAGCGTCATCGAGGATCGCGCGCAGGGGCGGATGTGCCAGCGCGTAGCTCAGAACCGCAGTCTCGCCCGATCAACTCCTCGGCTGTGTATTGGAAAGGGCTTACTCGATAGCGCGAGAGCGCATCAATGAAGGCTGCGCGGGTCAGGCCTGCGATCTCCGCTGCCCGGCCCTGGGACACTCGCCCAAGTTCATACCACTTCACCGCCGCTGCCACGCGCATTTCCAGCACGAACTCATCGG
>JAYVWK010000524.1:0-4372 GCA_043786185.1 Burkholderiales bacterium | reverse complement strand
ATACGCCAACCTGGTGCTGCTGGGCGACGACGGCCTGATGCACCTGATGCAGGACACCGCCGGCGATGCGGACGATGCGCTCGGCCGGCACAAGAAGCTCCTGCGCTCGCAGTTCCCGCGGCCCGCGCGCGACTCGATTCACGGCTATGCCATGCACCAGCGCCAGGTGCTGCACTACCCGGATGTGGTGAATGGCCCCGGCGTGCCGGCCGGCCTGCGCGAATTCAGCAATCGAAGCGAGGTCAACGGGTCCGCCGTGTTCGTGCCGATGTTCTGGGAGGGCAAGGGCATTGGCACGCTGGCGGCCCACCGCTTCCCGCCGCGGCCCTTCAGCGACGGCGACATCAGCCTGCTCAAGACCTTCGCCGACCAGGCGGTGATCGCGATCCAGAACGCGCGGCTGTTCAACGAGACCCGCGAGGCGCTGGAGCAGCAGACCGCCACTGCGGAAGTGCTGCAGGTGATCAGCAGCTCGGTGGCGGATACCGCGCCGGTGTTCGAGAAGATCCTGGACAGTTGCCAGCGCCTGTTCGCGCTGGAGCGTGCTGCCATCTTCGTTGTGGGCGAGGACGGGCAGTTGCACATGCCCGGCTTCAGGGGTTACGCCGAGGACGCTGCGCGCACGGTCTACCCCAAGCCGCTGCAGGATACGGCGGCGCCGCGCGCGTTTCGCGCCCAGGGCCCGGTCTACATCGCCAATGCCGCCGAGGACGAGGACGCTCCGCAGTCGATGCGCGAGGTGGCGCAGCGCGCCGGCAACTACTCGGCGCTGCTGGCGCCGATGCTGTGGGAAGGCCGCGGCATCGGCACGATCAGCGTCACCCGCGCGCCGAATGCCATATTCACTGCAAGGGAGGTGGCGCTGCTCAAGACCTTCGCCGACCAGGCGGTGATCGCGATCCAGAATGCGCGGCTGTTCAACGAGACCCGCGAGGCGCTGGAGCAGCAGAAAGCGTCCGCGGACGTGCTGCAGGCGATCGCCGGATCGATGTCCGATGCGCAGCCGGTGTTCGAGAAGATCCTGGAGAGTTGCGGGCGGCTGTTCCGCGGTGCGGGGCAGGCGCTGAACCTGCTGGATGACAACGACGTAATGCATCTGGCGGCCCAGCGGGAGACGCTGGAGGCCTGGAATCAGGCGTTCAGCGATGTGCAGCTGACGGCGATTCGCGAGTTGGGCCATACCGCCTACCCGATCAAGCTCAGCGGCAAGGAGGCAGCCTGGATGCGCCGTGGCAAGGGCGTGTACGGTCTCAGCGATGTGCTGAACGACCCCAAAGCGGGGCCCGCCATGCGCGCACCGGCCCTGGCGATTGGATTTTCGTATGCGCAGATGGGCGCCACGATGTTCGCTGGCGAGCGATGCATCGGATCCATTGTTGTCAATCGGCCTGCCGGCGACGGCTTCACGGCCAAGGAGCAGGCGCAGTTGATGTCGTTTGCCGACCAGGCGGTGATCGCGATCCAGAACGCGCGGCTGTTCAACGAGACCCGCGAAGCGCTGGCGCAGCAGACCGCGGCCACCGAGGTGCTTGAGGTGATCAACGCCTCGCCCGGCGACATTGCGCCGGTGTTCGATGCGATCGCGCGCAAAGCGGCACAGGTGTGCGATGCCGACTCCGGCGGCCTGTGGCTGGTCGAGGGCGAAGTGGCCATCGGCTGCGGTGGCTACAACATGCCCGAAGCCTTTTTGCCGCAGGTGATGAACCAGCGCGTGCCGGTCAAGCACATTTACGGTGCCGTCACCGACGGCCCGCCGTTTCTCCACTTGCCGGACTTGAGCGATTCGAATCCTTACCAGAAGCGGGTGCCGTTTGTGGTTGCCTGTGTCGAGGTGGCCGGTATCCGCACCAGCCTGATGGTGCCCCTGCGGGACGGTGACACGCTGGTGGGCCTGTTCGCCCTCAACCGGCAGGTGGTGCGGCCGTTCACCGACAAGCAGATCGCGCTGGTGCAGGGATTTGCCGCGCAGGCGCAGATCGCCATGAAGAACGCGCGCTTGATGAACGAGACGCGCGAGGCGCTGGAGCGGCAGACCGCGACGGCGGAGATTCTCAAGGTCATCGCCAGTTCGCCCTCTGATGTGCAACCGGTGTTCGACGCGATCGCGGCGAGTGCACGGCGGCTTCTGGACGGCGGTGCGGCGCTGGTCGCGCGCCGCGACGGCGACCTGCTTCAGTTGGCGGCTTACACCCCCACGAACGAGGCGGCGGACACGGCGCTGAAAAAGCTGTGGCCATCGCCGATCACGGGGAAAGGGCACATGGGCAGGGCCCTCCTGAGCGCAAGCCCGGTCTTGGTCGAAGACATCCAGAATGACACCAGCTATTCCGAAGCCTTCCGGGAGAGCGCCCGCACGCGCGGCTTGCGGAGCGTCTTGAGCGTGCCGATGCTGCGGGAAGGCGAGGCGATCGGCGTCATTTCCGTCAACCGTTCCGTTGCCGGGAGGTTCAGCGATCACCAGACCAATCTGCTCAAGACCTTTGCCGACCAGGCGGTGATCGCGATCCAGAACGCGCGCCTGTTCAACGAGACCCGCGAGGCGCTGGCGCGGCAGACCGCCACCACCGAGGTGCTGCAGGTCATCAATTCCTCGCCCGGCGAGATCGATGCGGTCTTTTTCGCGATCCGCGAGAAGGCGATCCGGCTGTGCGACGCCGACTATGGCTTCTTCTGGCTGGTGGATGGCGACCAGGCACGGACCGTCACCTTTGCCGGAGGCAACCTGCCCCCGGCCTTCGCGGACTGGTGTGCGCAGGCGGTGGTGCCGGTCCGCTACCTGGTGGGCGGCGCCCCGCAGGAGGCCGCCTACTTTCATGCCGAAGATGTGAAGACCTTGCCGGTCTACCACGAGCGCCTGCCGATCGCTGTTGCCAGTGTGGAGCTGGGCGGCGTGCGCACCTACCTGGGTGTGCCCCTGCTGGATGAGGGCGGGCGCATCGTCGGCGTGTTCTCGCTGTCGCGCACCACGGTGCGCCCGTTCAACGCCCAGCACATCGCCCTGGTACAGGATCTTGCCGCGCAGGCGCAGATCGCGATGAAGAGCGCGCGGCTGATGCAGGAGACGCAGGAGGCCTTGCAGCAGCAGACGGCCACGGCCGAGGTGCTGGGCGTTGTCAGCAAGTCGATGGCCGACGCGCAGCCGGTGTTCGAGAGCATCTGCCAGAGCCTGCAGCAACTGCTGCCCGGCGCGGACCTGATGCTCGGGGCCATCGAGGACGACGGCCTGCTGCATTTGAAGTTGGCCACGGGCGAGTCGGCGGAAATGTTACACCGCTTCTTTCCACTGCAGCCGCCGAGTCGCGACCTGGTCACCGGCGAGCCTTCCCACTGGCCCGACGTGCTGCACGGTCCCGGCGTGCCCGACCGTGTGCGTGCCGTGTTTCGCACATGGGGACACAATGTCTCGATGCTGAGCGCGGCCATGGTGTCGAGCCAGCGCGTGCTGGGCACGCTGTCGGCTTTCCACTCGGACATGCGGCCGTTTACCGCCACCGAGATCCGCCTTCTCAAGACCTTCGCCGATCAGGCGGCGGTGGCGATCCAGAACGCTCAGCTGTTCCGGCAAACCCAACAGGCCCGCGCCGCCGCGGAGAGCGCCAACGAAGCCAAGAGCGCTTTCTTAGCCACCATGAGCCACGAGATCCGCACGCCGATGAACGCGGTGATCGGCATGAGTGGCCTGTTGCTCGACACCCCGCTCACCGACGACCAGCGCGACTTCGCCACCACCATCCGCGACTCGGGCGATTCGCTCCTCACCATCATCAACGACATCCTCGACTTCTCCAAGATCGAGGCTAAGCGCATGGACATCGAGGCGCATCCATTCGACCTGCGCGAATGCGTCGAATCGGCGCTCGACCTGATCGGCGGCCGTGCCGCCGAGAAGCACCTGGATATCGCCTACCAGTTCGAAGGCGAGGTGCCGGCGGCGCTCCTGGGCGACGTCACGCGGCTGCGGCAGATCCTGCTCAACCTCTTGTCCAACTCGGTCAAGTTCACCGAGAAGGGCGAGGTCGTGCTGACCGTGCGGATCGAGGGCGACGGTGAGACCGGGGAGGGCAGCATGCTGCACTTCACCGTGCGCGATACCGGCATCGGCCTCTCCGAAGCAGGCCTGTCGCGCCTGTTCCAGAAATTCAGCCAGGCCGACAGCGGCACCACCCGCAAGTACGGCGGCACCGGCCTGGGCCTGGCGATTTCCAAGTTGCTGGCCGAACTGATGGGCGGGGGCATGTGGGCGGAGAGCGCCGGGCCGGGCCAGGGCAGCAGCTTTCATTTCACCATGCGCGCGGTGCCGGCGGAACTGCCGCAGGGCGCGCGGCGCGACTTTATCGGCCAGCAGCCGCAGCTGGCGGGCAAGCGCATCCTG
>JAYVWK010000523.1:0-3955 GCA_043786185.1 Burkholderiales bacterium | reverse complement strand
CAGCGCCCGCTCTTCTTCCAGCCAGTTTCCGCACTTCGTCGGCCACCACCGCGAAACCGCGGCCCTGCTCGCCGGCGCGCGCCGCCTCGATGGCGGCGTTCAATGCCAGGAGATTGGTTTGGCCCGCGATCTCGCTGATCACCTTGACGATGCCCGAGATGTCGGTCGAGCGGCGCGACAGGCTTTCGATGGTGCGCATCGACTAGGGCCACCGACGCCACCGTCAGGGTCATGCCGTCGGCGGCGCTGCGTGCCGCCTTTTCGCCTTCGGACGACAGTGTGGAAGCCTGCGCGGAAACGGTCGATGCCTCGAGTGTGCTGTCGGCCACCTGCCCCAGAGTGACCCTCACCTGCTCGACGGCGGCCGCGGTGGAGGCCGCCGATTCGGCCTGGTCACGGGAACTCGCCTGCACCTGCCCCGAGGCGTTGGCCACGGTTGACGCCGTCGCCGAGACTTGCTGTGCGCCTTCCAGTACCTTGCGCAGGGTTGCCTGCAGTGAATCCATCAACAGGTTGAAGGCCCCTGCGGTGACGGCAACCTCGTCCCGGCCTTCGACGGGCACGCGCTGTGTCAGGTCTCCGCTGTTTTGCACGGCCGCGACGCCGGCGCGCACCGCACCGAGCGACCGGGTGATGGAGCGTGTGAGAAGCCATGCGAACACAAGCAGCAGCAGCGCGGATAGCGCACTCACCGCCGCCAATTGAACCGATGCGCGCAGCATCGCAGTCTTGGCGCTCGCCTGCTGGACAGCGCTGGCCTTCTTCTGCAATTCGATCTGGGTCGAAATCGCCTTGACCATGCCGGCACCAAACGGTGTGGTGGTGGCCGCGCGCCACTCCTTGGCTTGCTCGATTCGGCCGGCACCATACAGTTCGAGCCACTTCGGGCGCGCATCCATGTACCTGGTGTAGACCGCGCGCAGTTCGGTCAGGGCTTGCGCCTCGTCGGCCGCTTTTGGCAGTGCCGCATAGGCCGCCAGGCGCTCGTCGAGCCTGGCACGCAGTTTCGGCTCGTCGGCGACGATCTTGGCGCGACCGGGGGCTTCGCTGAGCATGAACTGCGGGAAGCCATAGCGCAATTCCCACAATGTGCTTTGCGCGTCGGCCAGCGCAGCGGTGCCGGCCAGCGCCGCAACCGATGCGTCAACGTGACGACTTGCCCCGTTCAACCAGATCCATGAAAACAGGTTGCACGCCAGCACGATGGCGAGGACGCCGCCGAATCCGCCAGCCAGCCGGCTGCCGATACTGAAGATCACTGAGCTTCACGTTTCAATCTCCTGTGAATTTGACGTCTGAAAAGGTGGTGTTGGCCAGCGCGGGGGCGCCAGGCGCCGCGCGCCGCCGCCCGGATCATCAAGGCTACGCATGTTCGGCGCGATCGCGACGCCAGTTGTCGATAGCGTCGATGCCCTGTATCTCAAGCGCGGTCACCCATGCCAGATCGCGCAGGTGCTGTGCCTCCCAGGCATCGAGCGTACGCGGGCGACGGTCGATCAGGCAAAAGCTGCCGATGTTGCTTCCGTTGGCCATCTTGAGCGGGCAGCCGGCATAAAAACGGATATGCGGCGCGCCTGTTACCAGCGGATTGCCGGCGAAGCGCTCGTCCTTGGCCGCGTCGTTGATCACCAACAGGTCGTCGCCTAAAATCGCGTGGCCGCAAAAACTGATGTCGCGGCCGGTTTCACCGGCGCTCAGGCCGCAACGCGACTTGAACCATTGCCGATTGACATCGACGAGACTCACCAGGGCGATCGGCACATCGAATTGCGAGCACGCGTAGGCGGTGAGGGCGTCGAATTTCTCTTCAGGTTCGGTGTCAAGGATCAGCAGGTCGCGCAGCGTGGCGATACGCGCCGCTTCGCCAATCGGCAGGGTTGGGGCTTGCATGGGCGGTCTCGACAATCCATTGATTGCATGGCTGTCGAGTGTAGGAGGCGTGCCGGCCTTTGATCGTGTTGGCAGAGGGCTTATCCGCCGGCAATTCGACGCTTTGGCGCGGCATTCGCCGTGCGGGCGTAGCGCCGGCGTCGCCTCGGCGCTACGCTTGCGGGGCTTATCGCAAGCGGCGTGGCGGAGCGCTCAAAGTTACGCTCCCGCCGGCACCGCAATATGTCCGGCTTCGCTGGAATTCGCGCGTGGCCGGAGCATGCTCTCTACGCTCTTGATCGAGCGCGGTGAGAAGTTCCATCAGGCGTTCGACAGAGAATGGGTCGAGGCGGTGGTTTTTTTCAGGGCTGACACTGATGGGTTGCGGCAGGCCCCGCAAAGCGCCCATCTCGCCTTTTTTTCAATCTATTTGCATCCGGGCAAACTAGTACATCGGCCCTGCGTTGTGCTACCGTGCAATTCTCGATTAACACAATCGGGTCAACCAATGAGCGAAGCAACCTTCACCTTCCGAGTCGACGCGCGCTTGAAATATGAGTTTTCCAGTGCCGCCAAGGCTCGCGACCGCACCGGCGCACAACTATTGCGAGACTTCATGCGCGATTTTGTGAAACAGCAGCAAGAGGCCGCCGAACATGGCGCGTGGTTCCGTCGCCAGGTCCAGGCCGGGTTGGACTCGGCCAATGCGGGGCGTCTGGTGGCAGCTGAAGACGTGGAGGCCGAGTTTGCGACACGCAGGGACCAGACCCGCCGCAAACTCCAACTGAGATCGTGAGACTTTGCAGGACCCTTGAGGCTATAGACGACCGCCGTTCGATCTATGACTATATCGAGGCCGACAACCTCGGCGCTGCACTGGACCTCGATGAACTCTTCTCCGAGAAGGCCTGAGCATCTTGTCGATCATCCGGGCCTTGGCCGAATCGGTCGCGTTACAGGTACGCGGGAGTTGGTGGCGCATCAGAATTACGTCTTGATCTACGACACGATCGCCGACGACCAGATTCGCATCCTGCGCGTACTTCACGCCGCAAGGCAATGGCCGCCCCGGTAAGAGCGTAGGCAATTGTTACCGGCTGTGCAAATCCGACACTGGACGGCGACGAGCGACGATGGAAGACGTAAACGGCGAGGGGCCCGTGAAGGCCCTCGGTAGGTGATGTGATGAGGTTTGGAAATCAGAACGGTGGTTCGCGGATGGTTCTTTACAGCAGATTTGCAATGAAAACAAAATCCAGGGCCAAGAGCCGAATTTTTGAAGCGGTTCACGAGACAGCGGGCGATCTGCATCGCCTGGGGTTTATCGACAAACGCAAGATGCGCAAGATGCGCAAGTTCGACGCACTCTGCCTTGACCCCATTCCACAGTACGACAGTGAAAAAATTCGCGCGTTGCGTGATCACCTGCAGGTAAGCCAGGCCGTGCTCGCGGCGGTGTTGAATACCAGTCTTTCGACCGTGCGCAAATGGGCGGTTGGCGACAAGCATCCGAGCGGCCCATCACTGAAACTGCTGAACCTGCTTGATCGCAAGGCACTGGAAGCGGTGATCCGATCAAGGGCCCGGTGTGTGCTGCCGTCGCTGCCCCACTACTGCCTTGCGCCTGCCCCGGCCTAAGGCTCGAACGGATCGTCTGCATCACTGGCGACGCCATAATTTGCAGCGAGAATCAAATCAAACGTTGTGCGTGCCGCGTTTCGAAAAGACAGGTCGCACTTCCCAGCCGCCACTCTCGCGTCGCCATATTTCGGCGGATTTCGACAGCCGTTCACAGCAAGAGTTGGTCGCCGAAATCGTCGTCCCCCACGTCGCCAGCGGCAGCCCACTCGTCGGAGCCAAGACCATGAGCAGAAAATTCACCAGGCAAGACACATCCGCCGACCACCTGGTCGTGTTTCAGGAAAAGGCGATCCGCCGCACCTGGCATAACGATGAATGGTGGTTCGCCATCGTAGACGTAGTCGCCGTCCTCACCGATTCGGTGCAGCCCGAAGGGTATGTCAAGGATTTACGCCGCCGCGACCAGGAGTTAGCCAAAGGGTGGGGGCAAATTGCCACCCCCCTT
>JAYVWK010000522.1:0-3690 GCA_043786185.1 Burkholderiales bacterium | reverse complement strand
CACACCGTGCAACTCCTGGGTTGCGGCACGATTTTTCGTGAAGTACTGGCAGGTGCCGAACTGCTGGAGAAGGACTGGGGTGTCGGCGCCGATATCTGGAGCTGCCCGTCGTTCACCGAACTGCGACGTGACGGCATGGCGTGCGAGCGCTGGAACCTGCTACATCCGCTGGATGAGGCGCGCGTGTCGCATGTCGAGGCTTGCCTGACATCGACGCGCGGCCCGGTCATCGCCGCGAGCGACTACATGAAGGCATTCGCCGACGGCATCCGACCTTTCATTCCCAAGGGGCGCGCCTACAAGGTGCTGGGCACCGACGGTTTCGGCCGTTCGGACACGCGCGAGAAGCTGCGTCATTTCTTTGAAGTCAACCGCTACTTCGTGGCCATCTCCGCCTTGAAGGCGCTGGCGGACGACGGCGCGATCGAGGCCAAAGTGGTGGCGCAGGCGATTGAGAAATACGGCATCGACCCGGCAAAAGCGGATCCGACCACGGTGTGAGAGAGCATGCGGACCAGGCAGCCGTCGCTTGCACTGGGCCGTGCCGCGGTGTGCGGGCGTTGCCGGCTCTACAATTGCCTGAATCGATCGTATCGATAAGATAGCCTGCGTCATCACAGGCACGGTTTTGCCACCAGTTGCGCAGCTCCGAATAAACCCAACCGCGAGACAAACATGGCTGTGAAGGAAATCTTTGTTCCCGATATCGGCGACTTCAAGGACGTGCCGATCATCGAAATCCTGGTCAAGCCGGGCGACACGGTCAAGGCCGATGAGTCGTTGCTGACCGTCGAATCCGACAAGGCGACCATGGAAATTCCGTCGCCTGCGGCCGGGGTGATCAAGGAACTCAGGATCAAGTTGGGTGACATCGTCAACACCGGCACCCTGATCGCACTGATGGAGGAAGGTGGCGCTGCGGCGCCGGCTGCGGTCTCAGCGGCGGCGGCAGTGCAAAGCGTCGCCGTGTCGGCGGCACCTGTGGGCGAGAGCCACGCCACGGTTGCCGTCGCACCGGTGGCCGCTCCAGTAGAGCTGACCACGCCTGTGGTGGCGCCGGCCGCTGCGCTGGCCCCCGCACCGGCAGCGCCGGGCGAGCGGCCGCATGCATCGCCATCGGTGCGCAAATTCGCGCGCGAACTCGGGGTCGACATCGGCCGGGTGGGCGGCAACGGCCCCAAGGGGCGCATCCTGCACGAAGACGTGCAAAATTTCGTCAAACAGGTCATGGCCGGCAGCCTTGCGGCGCCAGCGCCGGCCGCCGCTGGTGGCTCCGGGCTCAACCTGCTGCCCTGGCCCAAGGTCGATTTCGCGAAGTTCGGTGCGATTGAAGCCGAGCCCTTGTCACGCATCAAGAAGATCTCCGGCCAGAACCTGGCGCGCAACTGGGCCATGATTCCGCATGTCACCCAGCACGACGATGCGGACGTCACCGAGCTGGAAGAATTCCGCGTCGCCACCAATGCCGCCATGGCCAAAGCTGGCGTCAAGCTGACCATGCTGGCCTTCATCATCAAGGCGGCGGTGGTTGCCTTGAAGAAATTCCCCGACTTCAATTCCTCGCTCGACGGCGACAACCTGATCGTCAAGAAATACTGGAACATCGGCTTCGCCGCCGACACGCCGGGCGGCCTGATGGTGCCGGTGATCAAGGGTGCCGACCTGAAAGGCATCATCGAACTGGGCGCCGACATGGCGTCGCTGTCGGCACAGGCGCGCGAAGGCAAGCTGAAGCCGGCCGACATGCAGGGCGCGACCTTCACCATTTCCTCGCTCGGCGGCATCGGCGGCACCGCCTTCACGCCGATTATCAATGCGCCCGAGGTGGCGATCCTGGGTGTGTCGAAATCGGTGATGAAGCCGGTGTGGGACGGCCAGGCCTTCGTGCCGCGCCTGATGCTGCCCCTGTCGCTATCGTATGACCATCGGGTGATCGACGGCGCGGCCGGCGCGCGCTTCACGGCCTACCTGGCGCAGCTACTGGCCGACATGCGTCGCACCCTGCTTTAGGCCGCGATTTGATTTTGCGGCGGCGTGTTTGTTCGAATGGTCAGGCTTCGCCGATGATTCGACATCACTATCAGTCTGACAAAAGCGGGGTTTTGCTTTTCACCGAACAAGGCCCATGACAACCATCACTGTAGCAAGAAAAGGCGGCCAGATCGCGATCGCGGCCGACCGCCTGACCACTTTTGGCGACACCCGTCTTTCCTCGAAATACGAGGCCAACCCGAAAATCTTCAAGGTGCGCGACACCTGGATCGGCATTGCCGGTTCCAGCGCACATCATCACGTGATCGAGCATGCCTTCAAGCGGGTCGACAAGCCCGCGTTCGGCAGCAAGGTCGAGATCTTCGAGACCATGGTGCGCCTGCATCCCATGCTCAAGGAGCATTTTTTCCTGAATCCCAAGGAGGAGGAGGACGATCCCTATGAGTCGTCGCAATACGTGATGCTGATGGCCAACCCGAACGGCATTTTCGGTGTGTATTCGTATCGCGAAGTGTTTTCCTTCGACCGCTTCTGGGCGATCGGCTCGGGGCGCGCATTCGCGCTGGGCGCGATGCATGCCACCTGGGATCGGGCGCGCACCGGCCGCCAGGTGGCGCAGGCCGGCGCCGACGCCGGCTGCGAATTTGACAAGAGTTCCGGCGGGCCGGTGATGCTGCATACCATCAAGGCGAGATAGGGCGGCGCTACGCGACCGCCTTGAGTCAGGACTTTTCCACTTTTCCACAACTCCGGACACGGCCCGCTTGCGGGCATGCTGGAAAACAGAGCTAACGCCATGGCGACGATCGAAATCAAGGTTCCCGATATTGGTGATTTCAAGGATGTGCCGATCATTGAGATGTTGGTCGCCGTCGGCGACACGGTGAGCAAAGAGCAATCCCTGATCACCGTCGAGTCCGACAAGGCGACCATGGAAATCCCGTCGCCTGAATCCGGGGTAATCACAAGCCTTGTGGTCAAGTTGGGTGATGTGGTCAATTCAGGCGTAGCCATCGGCAGCATGGAAGTCGATGGTGCTGCCGCGAGCGCGGAGCGCGCTATCGCGTCTGCTCCGCCGCCGCCCCGTGATGAGCCGCCCGCACCGGCATCGGTTGCCGCATCAGCACCGGTGCCTGGTGCAGCCGCCCCCGCTCCCGCCGCAGCCGTACCGCAAGGCGATTTGCATGCCGAGGTGTTGGTGCTCGGTGCCGGTCCCGGCGGCTACACCGCGGCGTTTCGTTCAGCCGACTTGGGCAAGAAAGTGGTGCTGATCGAGCGCTACCCGACCTTGGGCGGGGTTTGCCTGAATGTCGGCTGCATCCCGTCCAAGGCCTTGCTGCATGCCGCGAAGGTGATCACCGAGGCTGAGGAAATGGGCCACAACGGCTTAAGCTTCGGCAAGCCGGTCATCGACATCGATAAACTGCGCGGCTGGAAAGACGGCGTGATCGGCAAGCTCACCAAAGGCCTGGGCGCGATGGCCCGTGGCCGCAAGGTGACAGTGCTCGAAGGAGTAGGGAAATTCGTCTCGGCCAACATGGTCGAGGTGACAGGCGCCGACGGCGTGAAACGCGTCTCGTTTGATAACTGCGTCATCGCGGCCGGCTCGCAGGTGGCGAAGATTCCGGGCTTTCCGTATGACGATGCGCGCCTGATCGATTCGACCGGCGCGCTCGAGTTGGCCGACATTCCGCGCCG
>JAYVWK010000521.1:0-10887 GCA_043786185.1 Burkholderiales bacterium | reverse complement strand
ACGCTCAAGGCCAGCGCCTTGGCCAGGGTGGTCTTGCCGGTGCCCGGGTTGTCCTCGATCAGCACATGGCCGCCGGCCAGGAACGCCGCCAGGATCAGGCGCACCGACGCGCCCTGCCCCGACATCACGCTTGCAACGTTGCTGGCGATGCGGCCCGCCCCGCTGTTGCTCTCACTCCCGCTTGCGCCTGTCACCCTGTGTTCCCCCTTCTCGTATCGCACCCGCGATGACGCTCGATTCTAGCGGTAGGGGGGTCGAGAGCCGCTTGCGTGGCAAAATCGCTGCAGCCAAGGGAGACAAGACAGCATGAAAAGCAGCGTACGCATAGGCGGTGCCTCGGGCTTCTGGGGTGATTCGAGCATCGGCGCACCGCAACTGGTGCGCCATGGCACGGTCGACTACCTGGTATTCGACTACCTGGCCGAACTCACCATGTCGATCATGGCGGCGCAGAAGATGAAGAACCCGGAGGCCGGCTTCGCGCTCGACTTTGTCACCGTGGCGCTGAAGTCGGTGCTGCGTGAGGTGGTCGAAAAAGGCATTCGGGTGATCTCCAACGCCGGTGGCGTCAACCCGCAGGCCTGCGGCCGCATGATCGAGCAGCTGGCCCGCGAGATGGGTGTTGCCGTCAAAGTGGCGATCGTCGAGGGCGACGATGTGCTGCCGCAAATCCCGGCCTTGCGTGCGGCCGGCGTGACGGAGTTGCAAAGCGGCCTGCCGATGCCCGAAAAGATTGTCTCGGCCAACGCGTATTTTGGCGCCCTGCCAATCAAGGCTGCGCTCGACGCCGGCGCGCAAATCGTCGTCACCGGGCGCTGCGTCGACAGCGCCGTGACGCTGGGCGCGCTGATGCATGCCTTCAACTGGGGCCCTGACGACCTGGACTGCCTGGCCCAGGGCAGCCTGGCCGGCCACATACTGGAATGCGGCGCCCAGGCCACCGGCGGCCTCTTCACCGATTGGGAAACCGTGCCGGATTGGGAAAACATCGGCTACCCGGTCACCGAGTGTTTTGCCGACGGCCGCTTCATCACCGCCAAGCCGCCCGGCACCGGTGGCCTGATCACAAGGGCGGTGATCGCCGAACAGATCCTCTATGAAATCCACGATCCGGCGAACTACGTGCTGCCCGACGTGATCTGCGATTTTCGCCAGGTAGACCTCAGGCAAGTCGGGCCCGACCAGGTCGAGGTGACGGGCGCGCGCGGGCGGGCGCCGACCGCCAGTTACAAGGTGTCCTCGACCTATGCCGACGGCTTCAAGTGCAGTGCCATGCTCACCATCATCGGCTTAGATGCCGCCGCCAAGGCGCGCCGCAGCGGCCAAGCCTTGCTCGCGCGCACCCGCGCCATGTTGAATAGCCTGGGCCTGCCGGACTACAGCGGTACCAACATCGAGGTGATCGGCGCCGAATCGGCCTACGGACCGCACTCGCAGGCGCAGGCGGCGCGCGAGGTGATGCTGCGCCTGACCGTACGCCATCCGCAGAAGGCGGCCCTGGAATTGTTTGCCAAGGAGGTCGCGGCGCCGGGCACCTCGTTCGCCCCCGGTACCACTGGCAGCGGCGGTCGCCCCGACGTGGCACCCTTGATCCGGCAGTTTTCCTTTTTGATCGACAAGCCCCGCCTGTGCGCGGCCTTCGTTGCCGATGGCGTGCGCAGCGAGGTGCCGGTACCGGCAGGAGCGGCAGCCACGCCTGCTGCGCCACTTCAAATCGCCGCTTCCCCTGCCGCAGCAGCGGGCGAAACCGAAGTCGCCCTAGTGGCCATCGCGCACGGGCGCAGTGGCGACAAGGGCGACATCTCCAACATCGGCATCGTCGCGCGCAGCGACGCCGCCTGGCATTTCCTGCGCGCCTGGCTGACACCCGAACGGGTGGCCCGGTACATGGCGTTCGCAGTCAAGGGCCGCGTCACGCGTCACGAACTGCCGGGGATTCATGCGCTCAACTTCGTCTGCGAGGAAGCCCTGGGCGGTGGCGGCATGGCTTCGATGCGCAATGATCCGCTGGGCAAGGGCATGGCGCAGATACTTCTTTCGATGCCGGTCCAGGTGCCGCGGGCGCTGCTGGCAAGCGTTTGACCGGGCAATCAGGGGAGAAGGCGATGAAAGTAAGCGAGGCGGTAAGGCTGCGCCATTCGGTACGCGCGTTTCGCGCCGATCCGGTGGCAGCGAGCCTGTTGCGCGAGATGCTGCGACTGGCGGCGCGCGCGCCCTCGGGCGGCAACCTGCAACCCTGGCTGATCCATGCGCTGGCAGGCGAGCCCCTGGCGCGGTTCAAGGCAACGATCCGTTCCCGCTTCGACGCCGGACAGTTCGAGACGCCCGAGTATGCGGTCTATCCGCCCAGGCTTTGGGAACCCTTGCGCGCGCGCCGCGGCAAGGCGGCGGCACAACGCTATGCCGTGTTCGACGTTGCTAAAGGCGAGGATGCGCAGACCCGGCTGCAACTGCGCAACTACGCGTTTTTCGATGCACCGGTCGGTCTGTTTTTCTGTTTCGATCGCCGCGTCGGGCCGCCGCAATGGTCCGACCTCGGCATGTACATGCAGACCCTGATGCTGCTGGCCGTCGAGCGCGGCCTCGGCACCTGCCCGCAGGAGATATGGGCCAACTGGCCGCAGACCATCGCTACCTTCCTGCAGTTGCCGGCAACCCACATGGTGTTTGCCGGCATGTCGCTTGGCTATGCCGACGAAGATGCGCGCATCAACAGCTTTCGCACCGAACGCGAGCCGCTGGAGAATTTTGTGCACATGCAGGGGTTCTAGCGCCCTTTCCATTGCGGACTGCGCTTTTCCGCATAGGCGCGCAAGGCCTCGGCATGGTCTTCGCTGGCGCGCGCGATCTTCTGTGCGCGCTCGGTGAATCGCACCGCATCCTCCAAGCCGTAATGCAAGGATTCGGTCAACGCCAGCTTGAATAGCTGTACCGTCAGTGGCGGCCCGTTGTCGATGATTTCGCGCGCCAGTTCCCGGCAGCGCGGCAACAGGCGATCGAGCTCCACCACTTCACTGACAAAGCCGTTGGCCAGCGCCCCGGCGGCATCGATGGTGCGGCCGGTGACGCCCCACTCATAGGCGCGGCTGTAGCCGATGATCTGCGGCATCAGTGCCAGACTGGCGTCGTCGGGCACGATGCCGCGGCGCACGAACACCCAGCCGAAGCGCGCGTTATTCGCGGCGATGCGGATGTCGCAACCGGCGGCAATCCCGATCCCGGAACCGACCGCCGGCCCGTTGACCGCCGCGATCGCCGGCTTGGACATGCGGCGCAGGCCGATCACCACGCGTCGGATGTCGGCTTCATGCGGGAACATCTCTTCGCGGAGGCTAGGGTCGGGCGGCTCGAGCGACTTGCCTTCGGCGGTCATACGCTTGATGTTGCCGCCGGAACAGAAAATGCGCCCGGACCCGGTGATGATCATGACCCGCGCGGCGGGGTCGGCCTCGATGCGTGCGCACTCGGCGATGATCTCCTGGTTCATCACCCAGTTGACGGCGTTCTTCGCCGCCGGGTCGTCGATGGTGACGACCACGATGCCGTCCGCGCCCTGCTCAGAGCGGATGAACTGGTAGCTCATGGCTATGCTCTCCCTGGAATGCGGCGCGGTCGGTGCGCATGAGGCGGGCCAAAGCGCGCCTATGGTGACCGGCATCGCCGTAGGCCGCGGCGGCGGCGATCGCGCGGTGGTAGTAAAGCTCCAGCGGGTAGTCGCGGTAGTAGGCGATGGCCCCATGGATCTGGTGCGCAATGCGGGTCAAGGCAGGTATCGCTTCGCCGGTCTTGGCCTTGGCCATGGCCACCTCGCGCGCCGCCGGCTTGCCGCCGTCAAGCCGAGCCGCCGCCTGCCAGGTCAGCAGGCGACTCACGGTGAGGTCGCGGTACATTTCGGTGCAGTGATGCTGCACGCCCTGGAAGCCGCCGATCGGCTGGCCGAACTGCATGCGCGTTTTCGCATACTCGAGCGTGAGATCGAGTGCGGCCTGGCCGATGCCGACCAGTTCGGCGGATTTCAGCGCCGCACCGCGCAGCAACAGTCGCTCGACATGCGGCCAGGCCGCACCGGCCTGCCCGATGAGGGCATCGGCCGGCACTGCGACATCGGAAAATGTCAGCTCCCACATCGCCTCGCCGCCGGCAGCCCACAGGCGGCGCCGCGCGACACCGTCGGCATTGGCCGGCACCAGCACCAGGTTGAGCGCGTCGCTGCCAGCGGCCGCGCGCCCGAGACAAATGACGACCTCGGCCACGCCGGCGTCGCGCACAAACAGCTTGGTACCGCTGACGCGGTAGCCGTGCGCCGCCGGCGCCACCAGGGTGCGGATCTGCTCGCGCTCAAGGCCGCCGCCGGGTTCGGCAATCGCGGTCGTCATAAGCGAGCGGCCATCGGCAATGCGCGGCAGCCAGTGCGCCCGCTGCCCGGCCGAGCCGGCATCGAGCAGCAACAGGCCGGCCTCGACCACGGTCGAGAAAATCGGACTTGGCACTGCGCCCTGCCCGAGCGCCGCGATGATCAGCGACAGTTCGAACAAGCCCAGTTCCGAGCCCCCGTACTCGGCCGGGAACACGGCGCCGGCCCAACCGAGATCAACCATCTTGCGCCAGGTGGCACTGTCAAAACCATCTTTGGTGGTTTCCAGATCGCGAATTCGCTGTGCGCTGATCGCGCCCTGCGCGAATTCAAGCGCGCTCTTGGCGATCAGTGCCTGCTCTTCATCGAGTGTGATATCCATGGCAAGTCCCTTAGAGAAACACTGAATAGGTCCGTAGATTGAGAAAGCTGCTTCGGCAACCAGTTGAATTGAAACGCGCTTCCGTTCGATAGTCCGCATTCCAGGGACTTATTCAGCGTTTTCTTAGCGCGGCAGGCCGAGGCCGCGTTGCGCGACCACGTTGCGCGTGATGTCGAAGCCGCCGGCGGCGAACTGGAAATACAGACGATCGCGATATTCCACTTCCACCTCGCCATTGAGCCGCGCCCACGGCGAGCCGGTGCGCAGCGGCCCGAACGGCCCCAGCATTTCGAGACCAGCCACATCCAGCCGGCGCGCGGTCTCGCGCTTGACCAGCAGTGCCAGCGAGGTTTCGTGCTGCGGCATCAGGCCGCGCGCATGCAGCGAGGCCAGCCAGTAAGTCATCAGCCGCGTGCCTTCGCTCTCGATCGCCAGCCGCACCAGTTCGTCCTGCACCAGCGGGTCGTCCAGCTGCGCGGCAGCACCGTCGTGGCTGCTGCCGCACCAGTCGAGCAAGCGGTCGACCTGGAAGCCGACCAGGCCGTGGCTGGCCAATGCCGCCCGCTCGAAGTCGATCGCGCCCATCACCACGCGCCAGCCCTCGTGCAGCTCGCCCACCAGCATCGAACGCGGCACCCGCACCTGGTTGAAATAAACCGCATGGTGGGTCCATCCCGCCAGGGTCGGATAGCGGGTGACTTCAACCCCGGGGCTTTTCATGTCGACGATAATGAGGCTCACGCCCCGGTGCCGCGACATCGCCGGATTGGTCCGTACCGCGACCCAGCCGTAGTCCGCCATGTGCGCATCGCTGGAAAACGATTTCTGCCCGGTGACGATGAAATCGCCGGTCGCTTCGTCCTCCAGCGCCTGGGTCTTCAGGCTGGCCAGGTCGGAGCCGGCCTCGGGTTCGCTGTAGCCGACAAACCAGGCCAGCTCGCCACGCATCACCTGCGGCAGCAGCAGTTGCTTTTGATAGTCGCTGCCGAATGCGAGCAAGGCATTGGGCACATAGGTGATCGAACGATCGAGGCCGGGCGCCCGGAAGTATTCCATCTCGTCCCAGAAAATCGCCTGATAGACGCGGCTGCGCCCGCCACCGCCGTACTCCCGCGGCCAGCCCATGCCGATGTAGCCGGCGGCGCCCAGCTTGCGGCGGAACGCCTTGGTGAAGGCTTCGGTCCACATGCCCTGCTCGGTCTGGTCGCGATGTGCCTGCCACACCTCGGGGCTGAGCTCGCGCCTCAGGAAGGCACGCACTTCGCTGCGAAATTCCACTTGCTCCGGCGTCAGATCAAGATCCATCGTCACTCCTTTGCGCTGCTTGTGCGCGCGCTTTTCAAGTCAGTGCACCGGCAGCGGTAAGCCTTGCGTATTCGGCATCATCAATACCGAGCAGGCTGCCCAGCAACTCGCGCGAATGTTCACCCAACAGCGGCGCGCGGCGATATTCGATCGCCGCGCAGTCCATGCGCCACGGCAGGCCCAGTTGGCGGCGCCGGCCGACCACCGGATGGTCGGTGCTGATCACCGTGCCACGGTGCATCAGGCGCTCGTCGTCAACCAGTTGATCGCAGCGCAGCACCGGCCCGGCCGCCACCCCGGCGTGCTGCAGCGCCAAGGTGAGCGGCAGGACATCGCAGCCGCGTGTCCAGGCAGTGATCGCGGCGTCGAGCGCATCGACATCGGCCAGGCGTGCCGCCATGTCGGAGAAACGCGGGTCGGCCAGCCATTCGGCATGACCCGCGACCCGGCACACAGCCTGCCAGTCGCGTTCATCGGCAACGCTGACCGCGAGCCAGCTATCGCTCTGCCGACAACGGTAGATGCCGTGCGGCGCACGGGCGCGATCGCGGTTGCCCATGCGCAGCGGATCGCGATTGTTCAGGCTGTAATCGATCACCGCCTCCGGAATCAGGGTCAGCATCGCCTCATACATCGCCAGATCGATGAACTGGCCACGACCGGTTTGGCGGCGATGATGCAGGGCCGCGTGAATCGCGAAATTGGCATAGGTGCCGGACAAGGGGTCGGGCAGCACGCTGCCGAGAATGCGCGGCCGGCCGCCCGCATAGCCGGTGACGTCGGCCACGCCGGAGAACAGGTTGACCGCGCTGTGCAGGCCGCGCGCATTCTTCATCGGCCCGCTGCGCCCGAAGGCGCCGCACGACACCGCGATCAGGCGCGGGTTGTGTGCACTCAAGGCGGCATAGCCCAGCCCGAGCTTGTCGAGCACCCCGGTGGAAAAATTGTCGACCATGACGTCGACCACGCCGGCCAGGCGGCGCACCAGGTCGCGCCCGGAGTCGGTCGTCATGTCGATGGTGATGCTTTTCTTGCCGCTGTAGAGCAGGTTGAAATAAGCGCTGGCGTCGGGGTTGCCTTCAAGCCCCGGCGCGAACGGCGGCGCACTGCGCGAGGTCATGCGATTGGCCGTTTCGATCACGATCACCTCGGCGCCCAGCCAGGCCAGCCACAGGGTACAAAACGGGATCGCGATGAACTGGCCGAGATCGAGCACGCGGATGCCGGTCAGCGGCAGGCGTTGCGCCGCCCTTGCGGCCGCTTGCGGTGGCGGTGCGGCACGCCGCGGCGCCGCCATCTCCAGCCACTCCGTCAGCACCTGCGCGGTATGTTGGCCCAGGCGCGGCGCCGGCCGCCGCAGCGTCCACGGCGTAGCCTGCATCGAAAGCGGCGCCGCCGGCATGCGGGCCAGGCGCGTGCCGAGCGTGAACTCGACCACGCTGGCGCGCGCCGCCACATGCGCCGAATCGACCAGTTTGCGCACCGGATAAAACGGGAAAATCGGCAACTGTCGCGCGCCGGCCAGGGCATACAGTTCATCACCGGTCACCGTCATCGTCCACTCGGTCAGGCGGCGCTGCAACTCTTGCCAGTTGCGCATGCGGGCATCGGTTGAGTCGAAGTCCGCGCTGCGCGCCCAGGCCGGATTACCCATCGCCTCGACCAGCCGGTCCCAGTGAATGCTCATCGGCGCGGCGATGGTGGCGTAGCCATCCTTGCACGGCAGATAGAAGTTCGGCATGCGGCCGATGTTCAGCGGGTTCTGCAGGCGATTGAAAGTGCCGCCCAGATAGGCATGGGTGGTCATGTCGCGATGCTGCAAGGCGGCCACTGCCGCATGCTGGCTCAGTTCGACATGGCAGCCCGCCCCGCTATGGCTGCGGTTCTCGATCGCGCTCATGGTGGCGGTGGCGGCGATGAGACCGGTCAGGGTTTCGGCCACGAAACAGGCCGGGTGCAACGGCGGTTCTGTTTCAAGATCGTCGGCGGCATCCGGCATGCCGGGCGTGCTGTAGGCCATGCCGCCCATCGCGTAGGTCACCAGCTCATCACCACGAAAACCAGCCCACGGGCCATCGCTGCCGAACGCTGAAATGCTGGTGATGACAAGCCGCGGATGGCGCGCACGCAAGGTGGCCGGCTCGATTCCCGCAGCCGCCAATCGGTCGGCCGGCAGATTGGTGACGAAAATGTCGGCGCGGGCCAGCAGGCGATCGAGCAGCGCCTGCTGGCCCGCATCCTCAAGCGCCAGCACAATGCCCAGCTTGTTGGTATTCAAATAATGAAACAGGCCGCTCGCCTCGGGGTCCGGCCGATCGTCGGCGAACGGCCCGCGCAGGCGGGTCGAGTCACCGGCCGCGCTTTCGACCTTGACCACCTCGGCCCCGAAGTCGCCGAGCAGCTTGGCGCAATATGGGCCGGCGCTGCCATCGCCCAGTTCGACCACCCGCAAACCGGCCAGCGGCCCGCCGGCCGCGGCCACCGCAGCCGCAGCCGCAGCCGTGGTCGGTGCCGCCGTCGCTTCCACGCTCATCGTGGCTTGCGCACCGCCTGCAGGCGGTCAAGCACGCCCTCGGCCTCATGCACCATCGACATCAGGATGTCACGTGCCGGGCGACGCTGCTTGAGCATGCCGCCGATCTGGCCGACCGGGTTGTTGATCAGGTCGGCACGACCAGCGGCGTCGGCGGCGGCGATGAAATCATCCATCAGCACGCCTTGCAGCGGCATCGGCAGCGGCTTCAGGTCGGAGGTCTCCCAGGCCTGGATCACCGCATTGTCGAAATCGCGCGCGGTCTTGCCGGTGTAGGCGCGGGTGACCACGAAATCCTCGGCGTTGCCGCGGATGATCTCCTCCTGGTGCACCGGATAAATGTTGGACTCCTCGGCCAGCAGGAAGGCGGTGCCGACCCACACCCCGACCGCGCCCAGCGCCAGGCCGGCGACCAGGGTGCGGCCATCGGCGATGGCGCCGGCGGCCACCACCGGCACCGGCACGACGGCGTCGACCACCATGGGAATCAGCGGGAAATTGGCGATCTTGCCGGTATGGCCACCGGCTTCGTAGCCTTGTGCGATCACGTAGTCGACGCCAGACTTGGCCTGGCGCTCGGCGCCGCGCACATTGCCCACCAGTCCCATCACCTTGATCCCGGCCTGATGCGCCAGCGGCACCACCCAGGAAGGATCACCGAGCCCCGCGGCAAACACGGCGATGCGTTCTTCAAGGCAGACATCGACCTGTGCGCGAATGAATTCCGGCGACATCACACCGCCCGTGGCGATCATCCGCTTCAGGCCGAAGCGGTCCATCAGCGAGCGTGCGAAGGCCGCATGATTGGGATGATCGCGCTCGATGCGCGCGCGCATCTCGACGCGGTCCGGGGTGGCATCGACCATGCTGGCAGGCAACAGCAGGTCGACGCCGAACGGCTTGTCGGTGAGATTGCGCACCGCGCGAATGCGCCGCCGCACCTCATGACTGTCGAGCCAGGAACAGCCCAGGATGCCCATGCCGCCGGCGTCCGACACCGCGGCCACCAGTTCGGGCGGGGTGGCCCGCCCCTTGACTCCCATGCCGGCAAGAAAGATCGGGTACTCGATCTTCAGATCGTCGCAAAGACTGGTGTGCAGTACGCTTCGACTCATGTGGACGGGTCCTTTGGTGGTGGAACGGGAAGCGGCAGGCCGGACATCACTTGCCGCGCAATTTCGGATCAAGCAGGTCGCGAATCGCATCGCCCAGCAGGTTGGTGGCGAGGACGACAAGGCAGATCGCCAGCCCGGGAAAGATCACGATCCACGGTGCGGTCAGTGCCAGCGAAGTCGCCGAGCCGGACATCATCAGGCCCCAGGAGGAATCCGGTTCCTGGATGCCGGCGCCCAGGTAGTCGAGCGCAGCCTCCTGCACGATCGCCAGGCCCAGATAGGCGGTCGCGATCACCAGCAGGGGCGCGAAGGTATTGGGCAGGATATGCCGCAACATGATGCGCAGGTCGCTGCAGCCGGTGGCGCGCGCCGCCTCGACGAAGGTGGATGCCTTCAGCACCAGCACGCTTGAGCGCGCGATGCGCGCCGCGCGCGGCACGATCGGCATGGCCAGCGCGACGATCACATTGGGCAATGAAGGCCCGAGCACGGCGGCCATGGCCAGCGCCAGCAACAGCATGGGGAAGGCCAGCAGCGCATCCATCAGGCGTTGGGTGATGACATCGAGCCAGCCGCCGCGATAGGTGGCCACGATGCCCAGTGCGGCACCGGTCACCACCCCCAACAGGCTGGCGCCCACGCCCACCAGCAGCGAAATCCGCGCGCCGAAGATGAGACGCGAGAGATTGTCGCGCCCGAACGCGTCGGTGCCCAGCCAGTATTGCGCGCCTGGCGGGCTGTTCAAGGCAGTGGCGTCGCCCTGGGCCGGATCGAAGGGCGCGAAAAACGGTGCGCCAATGGCCAGTATCGCCATCACCAGCAGGACCAGAGCGCCCAGTGCGCCCAGTGGCTGTTCCCGCACCATCCGCTTAAGGCTGCGCATGCGTCCCGCAGGCGGAACGCTGACATCGGCAAGCACTGCGGACGCCGTCGTCATTTTTCACCCACCTGAACCCGGGTGCGCGGATCGAGCACGCCGTACAGGAGATCGACGCAGAGATTGCCCAGCACCACGATGCCCGCCAGGACCAGCACGATGCCCTGCGCGGCGGGATAGTCGCGGTTGAGGATCGCGGTCACCACATACTGCCCCAGGCCTGGCACGCTGAACACCGTCTCGGTGACGATCAAGCCGCCGAACAGGGCGGAGACCTCGAAGCCGATCAGGGTCACCACCGGCAGCATGCCGTTGCGCAGG
>JAYVWK010000520.1:0-4285 GCA_043786185.1 Burkholderiales bacterium | reverse complement strand
GCCATCACGGTCACCGCCGAGGTGCCGGCCGGGATGCCGCGTTCCACCGACAAGGGCAGCCACGGGCTGTCTTCCTCGTCCTCGGCGATGCAAAACGTGAACTTGCCAGGATGGCCGAAAGTCGAGCGGTCGAGTTGGCCGGGGTGTCCGCCCAGCACATTGAGGATGAACAAGCGCAAGCTGCGGCCGATGGTCGCGTTGGCGCGACTGGCGTTGCCGAAGGCGTTGTGGGTGGCATTCATCGCCAGAGCGCCTCGCACCGGGCCATTGACCACGATCATCGGCGCACTGCCGCCGGTGCTTGCGGTGCTGCCATGCAGATTGAACTGCGGCACGCACATGGCCTTGATGATCGTAAGCACCGTGGGCATGTACTCGGGCAGGCAACCAGCCATCAGCGCCGCGATCGCGACTTTCTCGGCGGTGATGCGGCGCCGGCGCACCGGTTCGACACCCACCACATCATCCGCTGCGCAGCGTCCGGCGTCGAGGAAGGCTCGCACCCCGTCGGGGGTGGGTGGCACGATGGGCAGGCCATCGGTCCAGCCCTTGCTCTGGAATAGTTCGTTGGCGGCAAAGGCATCGTCGACCTCATGGGTGCTGCTTGCAAGCCCTTCTGCTGCCATCGTCGCCTCGCTGCGGATTGTTCTTTGTGGTCCAGCAGGCGGAATCTACCATGCGCTTCTTCGACCCGCTCCCTGTCGTCGCTCAGCGCGTCAATGCCTTGGCGTAGTCGCTCCCGAGGCCGACCTTCTCGTAGTGCTTGCTGGCGATTTCCAGGCGCGTGAACACATCGTCATAACCTGTCACCTTGCCTTGCGGATCGACATAGATCAAGGCGCCGTGCACGATGAAAAACGTGATCATCTCGGTGCAGTCATCCGGCACCACCAGGGTGTGGGTTTCGCCGGGCGGCTCGAACGCGTAGGAACCTTCGCTGGCCACCCAGTCGTGCTCCAGGTAGTGCCAGCGGCCCTTGAGCACCAGCGCATGCACGCCGCCACCATGGCGATGGCGCGACAGCACACCGCCTTTGGTGACGCGCATCACGTGGGCATAGAAGCCCTGGGACACGTTGAAATGCACCGGTCGCAAGGAAACCGTGTCCGACAGCGGAATCCACAGCCGCGGGTCGTCGCCGGCCGGGTTCTTGAGCACGTCTAACGCCCCTGGAATCACCAGGTCGGCGATCATGCCCATCGGTTGCGGCTTGGCGTAGGGCACACGGCTGTAATCGAGGTCCTTGTGGGCCACGTCGTTCAAGGCTTCGACCGGGGTGTTGGAGGGCAGGTCTTTGGGGTTCATCGCATGCTTTCGTTGGGTTCAGGGGTGAAATCTTACTACCTGGCCTCCCATGCCATTGCCTCCCATGCCATTGCCTTGCGTCGCCCGCGCCCTTGGGTTAACTTGATCTCCCTTGTCAGCCAGCAGGATCATCATGAGCCAGCACGTCTTGCGCACTCCCGGCATCGCCGGGCTCGACCATGCGGTGATCGCCGTGCGCGACCTGGATGCCGCGCGGGATACGTTCACCCGCATGGGGTTTTCATTGGCGCCGCGCCGCTTGCCTTTTGCACCCCGCCTTGCAGGCGCGCCTGCGCGATGTGACCCTGCCCGCGCGTGCCGCGCCACATGCCGCAGCATTGTTCATTCGCGTCGCCGACCGCGCGCTGGCAGGACGGGTATTGCGCGAAGGCGGATTCAGCCCGAAACGCATGCCCGATGGTTCCTGGGCCATTGATGCGCCCGTGGCGCATGGGGTGGCGATGGTGTTCGGCTGAGGAGATCGGGCAGCTCCCGCATGTCCGGCCCGCTGGCCTGCTACTTCAGTTCCCTGACAAACGCGTCGATCGCCTGAGCCAGCTCCTTCTCGCGCCCGGCATAGAAATGATCGGCACCCGGAATCATCACCTGGCGCGAGCCGTTGGCATCCTTGAGCGCGAACTTGCGGCGCCCGGACGCACCCAAAACCGGCGTGATGTCCGCCTCGCCATACACGTCGAGAATCGGCAACGCGTAGCGCCGCATGCCCCATGAATAGCCGCCGGTGAGCCCCATTACCACCCAGGCGCGGTACGGCGTGGTCCCATGCGTGGCATCCAAATACACGTTGGCCATCCAGGCTCCCATGCTGTGCGACAACAGAATGAGCCTGGTGTGACCGCGGCCGCGCAGCCATTCGGCAGCCTTCGCCAAGCGATCGGCGGCATCCGGAAAAACCTTGGGAAAATAGTCGTCGACCGCCGCATTCTTGTCCTGCACCGGCAGCTGGATCGACATGGTGGTGTAGCCGAGGTCGTTCAAGCTCGCGCGCAAAAGGCCGATGATGCTGTGATCGGGGTGAACGCCAACGCTGTGCGCCAGCACGATGGCCGGCATGCCCGGCTTGCCCTCGGCGTGCAGGGCGAGAAATTCGCGGCCTGAAGCGGCCTTGATGCGCAGCGCATCACCAACCACCACGCCGGGCGTGATTTCATCGGCCCAGCGCTTCTCGCGCTCGTAATCCTGGGCGTGCGTACCAGCGGCCGCCAACGTCAGGACGGTCATGCCTTTTGCGACAAAGTTCTTCATCGTGATGCCTTTCGAACAACCGGTGATACCATCTTAGACGGAAGCAAGCCGGACGGTCGCCGGCGCACGGGGCAACCCGGACGCGGGAGGAAAGTCGGGGCACCATAGAGCAGGGTAGCGGCTAACGACCGCCCGCGGTGACGCGAGGACCAGGGCCACAGAGACGAGCGTATTAAGTTACGGTGAAACGCGGCAACCTCTACCCGGTGCAACATCAAATAGGCAGGCGTTGACGCTGCTCGTCGAGCCTGCGGGTAGGTGGCTTGAGCCGCCGGGCAACCGGCGGCCTAGAGGAATGGCCGTCATAGGGTGACTGGCGTTGCAAGACGGCAGGCACCCCGTAACAGAACCCCGCTTACAGGCTTGTCTTCCAGGAATTCAGCAGCACGCCGTTGCGCTACACGACGTTGATCTCAAGCAATGGCCGGTTTGCCAGCACACGGGCCCAACTAAACGCAGTCAGGTCAAGCGTGCGATAGGTGCCGGAAGTCACCAGTTCGGACAGGGCGCGCCCTGCCGCTGGCGACTGCTGCAATCCGTGCCCGGAGAAGCCGTTGGCGAACAACAGGTTTGCAACCTCGGGATGAGCGCCCAAGATAACGTTGTGATCCAGGATATTGACGTCATAGTGCCCGGCCCACGCGCGTTGCAACTTTAATGCCTCGAACTGCGGCACACGTGCTGCCAGCACCGGCCACAACATCTCGTCGAACTGCGCATGCACAACATCGAAATCGAAGCACTCGGGGTCTTCGCTCGCGGGTGGCGAGATGCCGCAAATGAAACCGCTGCCTTCCGGCCGGAACCAGGCGCCGCCCGGGTCGATCACCAGCGGGCATGCGGGCAACGAGCCCGGGCTCAAAAAATGGAACACACAGCGCTTGCGCGCCTCAACTGGCAGCGCGATCCCGGCGGTTTGTGCAAGCGCACGCGCGCCGGTCCCGGCGGCGTTGACCACGTGGCCACAGCCAATACGGCTGCCATCAGCCAGCACAACTTCGGTGACCCGCCCGCCTGCACGCGTGAGACTTGCAACCTGCGCCTCGCGGTAGGTGACTCCGAGCGCAATGGCCTTGCGCCGGAAGGCGCGCATCAGTCCGTAGGCGTCCAGCCAACCCTCGCCCGAAAGCCCGAGCGAACCGGCGCACAGGTCAGCGGTGTCAAGCCAGGGAAAGCGTTGCTGCATTTCCGACGGCGACAGCAGCACCACGTCGGCACCAAGTTCGCGCTGCATGCGATGATTCGACTGCAACACCGCGTGACCCGCGTCGGTGGCCAGAAACAGGTAGCCGGCTTCGCGAAAACCCACATCCGGCGCCTCGCCATCGACCTTGAGAGTTGACCCAATAGTACGAATGAACTCGGTGCCGAATTGCGACATGCGGATGTTGCCGGGCGTCGAAAATTGATGACGAATGGACGCTGCCGAGAGAGTGGTGGCACATTTTTCGTAAGAAAAATCCTTTTCGATCACCAGCACCGAACCGTTGAAATCGGGTTGCGCGGCGAGAAAATAGGCGGTAGCGCTGCCGACCGCTGCGCCGCCTACGATCACTACATCAAATTTCGCGTTCATTTAAAACCCGGATGTTTGGCAGCCAGAGCATCAGCGATGCGCCATCACAAGCAGGTTGGCAAGGGCTTGATGCGCTCGCTTCCCGGCGTTTTCGAAACGCCTGTGGCAGCAGCAAGGATTCGCTTGCATGGATGATTC
>JAYVWK010000519.1:0-6052 GCA_043786185.1 Burkholderiales bacterium | reverse complement strand
CGGGCTGCGCCCGCCCTTGACCCGGCTCCGAGGCGGCAAAAACCATGCCCGCTTTTTTGGCGTCGCCGGATTCTGTCGGATTTGCGAAGCCATTCACACGGGTGGCGCGTGCGACTTCGCCACCGACGCGGTCGAGCATGTAGCGCTGCACGCCCTGCATCGGCCAGTCTTGCCAGCTTGGCTCTCGTGGCGGCGCGAGCGTCACGCGCAGGTCGAAGTTGTCGTGCCAGCGGGTTGTGATCATGGGGCATTCTGAAAGTGCGGGTGCGGCGTTAGTTGCGATCAGGTGTCACGCGTATCCGGTGGAAATCCATGCGACATGATGGCATGGCCATCCATTCCATGCTCGCGTTGTGTTGAGGCGTTCGTTGCCTGTTCTGCGACACGGGCTTGCTAGAAGATCTTCCCGTCGCCGGCGCTGCAAAACGAAAGAAAGCGCTGCACCCCCGAGCTTAAGCGCCGGTCGCGGTGCGTCACGATCGAGAGATCGCGGGTCGGCGCCTTGATCGCGCACTTGAGTTCCACCAAAGACCCGGCCGCCAGGGCATCGGCCACCGTATGGCGCGACAGGCAGCTGATGCCGGCGCCGGCCATCACCGCCAGGCGCACAGCTTCGGACGAACCCAATTCCATCGCAGGCCGCGGCCAGCCGATTTCCTTCAACAGCAATTGATCGACCGTCTCACGCGTGCCCGAGCCGGGCTCACGGACGATCCAGTCGGCCGCGGCCAGTGCTGCCATGCTGGCGCGTCGGCCGGCCAGAGGATGGTGCGGGCTGGTGCATATCACCATCTGGTCGCGCATCCAGGTTTGCAGACGCAGGTCTTCATGCTGCACGTTGCCTTCCACGAATCCGGCGTCGACGTCGAAGTGCAGCACCGCTTCGGCCACGTCGCGGGTGTTGCCGATGCGCAGTTGCACATAGGCCGCAGAATGCTCGGCGCGCCAGCGCGCGATCAGCGGCGGCAGCAGGTGGTTGCCGATGGTGAGGCTGGCAGCTAAGCGCAGCGGCGTAGCCAGTTCGTCGGCGAAGGCGCTTTCGATCTCGGTGGCGTGATCCAGCAGGGCGATGGCGCGCGGCAGCAGGCGTGCGCCGTTGGCGTTCAACACCAGCCGCTTGCCGGCACGGTCGAACAGCGGCTGCCCGAGCCGCAGTTCAAGTTCGGCCAGTGCCATGCTGGCGGCCGACTGCGAGCGCGCCAGGCGCTCGGCGGCGGCGCGCACGCCGCCGTCGCGTGCGATGGCCACGAACACCTCGAGCTGCTGCAGGGAAGGTCGCAATCCGCTTTGCCAGTTGATCGGTTTTACTGATTATATCGATCAGATTTATCCGCTTTTCCAAAATACACCATCTGACTATCCTCAGAACTTCCGGGCATTAGCCTGCATTTGCCACAACAACCGCGAGCACTCAGGCCTTGAACCACGCTGATCCGGTACGCTTAACCCAGGCGCTCGACGCCGACAATGCTGTCAAGACCACCACCTGTTACATGTGCGCCTGCCGCTGCGGCATCAAGGTGCACGTGCGTGATGGCGAGGTGCGCTACATCGAGGGCAACCCGGAGCACCCGCTCAACAAGGGGGTGATCTGCGCCAAGGGCGCCTCGGGCATCATGAAGCAGGTTTCACCGGCGCGGCTGACCAAGCCGCTGCTGCGCAAACCCGGTAGCGAGCGTGGCGCCGGCCTGTTCGAGGCGATCTCGTGGGAGCGTGCCTTCGACATTCTCGGCGAGCGGCTGGCGAAGATCCGCGCCACTGACCCGAAAAAGTTCGCGCTGTTCACCGGGCGCGACCAGATGCAGGCATTGACGGGCCTCTTCGCGCGGCAGTTCGGCACGCCCAACTATGCGGCGCATGGCGGCTTTTGCTCGGTCAACATGGCCGCCGGCATGATCTACACCATCGGCGGCAGCTTCTGGGAATTCGGTGGCCCCGATCTCGACCGCGCCAAGCTGTTCGTGATGATCGGCACCGCCGAGGATCACCACTCGAATCCGCTGAAGATCGCGCTCTCCAAATTCAAGCGCGATGGCGGCCGCTTCATTTCGATCAACCCGGTGCGCACCGGCTATTCGGCGATTGCCGACGAATGGATTCCGATCAAGCCGGGCACCGACGGCGCGCTGATGATGGCGCTGCTGCATGAGTTGATCGCAGCCGGCCTGATCGACCATGCCTTCCTCAAGCGTTACACCAACGCGCCGCAACTGGTGGTCGAGGATGACGGCGATCGCCAGGGCCTGTTCGCTTTCGACCCCGCGGCCGGCCCGCCGGGCGATGGTCGCAACCCGCACAACAAACTGGTGTGGGATACGGTCAGCGGCAGCGTCATGGCGGCTTATCCGCAAGGCATCGCCGACGGCGCCGACCCGGCGCTCGAAGGCCGCTACACGCTGGCCGATGGCACCCGGGTGGTACCGTCGTTCCAGCTGCTGCGCGAGCGGGTGGCGCCCTGCACGCCCGAGTGGGCGGAGAAGATCACCGGCATTGCGGCGGCGCGCATCAGGAAGCTCGCGCGCGAGTTGGGCGAAACCGCGCTGAAGCAGGCCTTCGAATTGCCGATTCCGTGGACCGATGCCTGGGGCAAGGAACACAAAACCACCGTCGGCCGGCCGCTGGCGTTTCACGCCATGCGCGGCTTGGCTGCCCACTCCAACGGTTTCCAGACCGTGCGTGCGCTGGCGGTGCTGATGAGCGTGCTGGGGACTATCGATGTGCCCGGCGGCTTTCGCCACAAGGCGCCGTATCCGCGCCACATCGTGCCCAACTACCGCGCCTTCAACGATCCCGGCATGATCAAGCCGAACACGCCCTTGAACGCCGCGCCGCTCGGCTTTCCAGCCGGCCCGGACGAACTGGCGATCAACCCCGACGGCACGCCGATCCGCATCGACCATGCCTTCTCGTGGGAGCATCCGCTGTCGGCCCACGGCATGATGCACAACGTCATCACCAACGCCACCAAGGGCGATCCGTATCGGCTCGATACGCTGATGATCTTCATGGCCAACATGGCATGGAACTCGACCATGAACACCATGGCCGTGCGCGAGATGTTGAACCGCAAGGACGAGGCCGGCGAATACCTGATTCCATTCCTGGTGGTGTGCGACGCCTTTCAAAGCGAGACCGTGGCCTTCGCCGACCTGGTGCTGCCGGATACCACTTATCTGGAACGGCATGACGTGATGAGCATGCTTGATCGGCCGATCTCGGAGTTCGATGGCCCGGTCGATTCGGTGCGCATTCCGGTGGTGCCGCCCAAAGGCGAGTGCAAGCCGTTTCAGGAGGTGTTGATCGAACTGGCCGGGCGCCTCAAATTTCCGGCCTTCACCACACCCGAGGGTGGGCGCAAGTTTCGCGACTATCCCGATTTTGTCGTCAACTTCGAGGCACAGCCGGGCATCGGCTTCCTGATGGGCTGGCGCGGCAAGGATGGCACCGAGCACCTGCGCGGCGCACCCAATCCGAAGCAATGGGAGATGTACGAAAAAAACAATTGCGTGTTCCAGCACCATCTGCCGGAGAACATGCATTACATGCGCAACTGGAACCGCGCCTACCTGGACTTCGCCAAGGAAAAAGGCTGGCGCCAGCGCAATGATCCGGTTCAACTGGCGCTCTATTCAGACACCCTGCAAAGCTTTCGTCTGGCAGCGCAGGGCAAGACCGCCGGCCGCGTGCCGCCGCCCGAATTGCGCGAGCGCATCGCCACCTATTTCGACCCGCTGCCTTTCTGGTACGCGCCGCTCGAAGAGGCTGCCAGCGACTGTGTCGCTTATCCCCTGAATGCCATCACGCAACGGCCGATGGCGATGTACCACTCCTGGGATTCGCAGAACGCCTGGCTGCGGCAGATCCACAGCCACAACACCCTGCAGGTCAATCCGCTGACCGCCGCCGCCGCCGGTATCGCCGATGGCGGCTGGTGCTGGGTCGAAAGCCAATGGGGCCGGGTGCGCGCGATCGCACGCCATAGTGAAGCGGTGGAGCCCGGCACGGTGTGGACCTGGAATGCGATTGGCAAGGCCAGCGGCGCCTGGCAGTTGGAACCCGGGTCGGATGAAGCGCGCAAGGGCTTCCTGCTCAACCATCTGATCAGTGAAGAACTACCGCTGGCCGGCCAGCCGGGCAGAACCATCAGCAACTCCGACCCGATCACCGGCCAGGCCGGCTGGTACGACGTGCGGGTGCGAATTCGCGCTGCCGCCGCCGACGAAGCGGAAGAATCCTATCCACAGGTAGCCGCAGTGCCGTCAGTGCCGGGCGTGCTCGGGCGCGGCTCGAAGGTGCTCGCCTATTTCGCAGGGAAACGCAAATGAAGCCACAAGCCGAAACGCTGGCCAAGCAACTGGCCCTGGTGATCGACCTCAACGTCTGCGTCGGCTGCCATGCCTGCGTGACCTCCTGCAAGCAGTGGAATACCTCCGGCTCGGCCGGGCCGCTGAGCGATCTGAATGCCTATGGCGCCGAGCCCTCGGGCACCTTTTTCAACCGCGTGCAAACCTGGGAAGCGGGGGAATTTCCGGCGAGTGAGACGATCCACTTTCCGAAAAGCTGCCTGCACTGCGAAGACCCGCCCTGCGTGCCGGTGTGCCCGACCGGCGCATCGTACAAGCGCAAGGAAGACGGCATCGTGCTGGTCGATTACGACAAGTGCATCGGCTGCAAGTATTGCGCCTGGGCCTGCCCCTACGGCGCCCGCGAGATCGACGAAGAGCGCCAGGTGATGACCAAGTGCACCCTGTGCGTGGATCGCATCTACGACGAAAAGTTGGCGCCGGAGGAACGCAAGCCGGCCTGCGTGATGGCCTGCCCGACCAACGCACGCCTGTTCGGCGATGTGAAAGACCCGGATTCGGAAGTGTCGAAAGCCATCCGCGAGCGCGGCGGCTACTCGCTCATGCCCGAGTGGGAAACCCAGCCCGCCAATCAGTACCTGCCGCGGCTGGTGCGCGAAGCGCAGGAGTTCTAGGCGATGCATCCCGCGTGGTCGGTGATCTTCTTTACGGTGTTAGCCGGCATGGGCCAGGGTTTGTTTCTCATGCTGGTGCGCGCCGATGCCCATGGCGCCGAACCGATGTCGCTCGCCATCGGCGGCGCTGTCAGCGTGGTGCTCATGTGCATTGGCCTGGCATGTTCGTTCCTGCACCTGGGGCACCCGATGCGCGCCTGGCGTGCGATGGCCATGTGGCGCACTTCGTGGCTCTCGCGTGAAGTGATCGTGCTGCCCGCCACCATTGCGGTCGTGGCCTTGTGGTCGCTCGAACACTTTCTCGGCAAACCGCACACCGGCGTGCTCGGCGCCGTGGGTGTTTTGCTGTGCTTCGCGCTATGGGTCTGCACCGGCATGATCTACGCCTGCCTGCGCTTCCTGCGCGAATGGGCGCACTGGCTCACGCTACTCAACTTCACGCTACTGGGCTGGATGTCCGGCGCCACCGCCTTCGCCGCCTACTGGTTCGCCCTGTACGGCGGCGAAGGGACCCGCTTCGCTATCGCAGCGGCCCTCGCGCTCACGCTCGCCGCAGCCGTAACCCGCAGCGCCAGTCTGGCCCGCAACAAGAACCTCAAGCCCCTCTCCACCCCGCAAAGCGCGATCGGCGTGAAAGCCGCGAAGCTCAAGCAAATGTCGCAAGGCGCCACCGGCGGCAGCTTCAACACCCGCGAATTTTTCCATGGCAAGAGCGCACTGGTGGTGCGCAACGTTAGATGGATCGCGCTCGGGCTGGCGTTTGCGCTGCCCGCGGCGCTGCTGTTTGCAGCGACCAAGACGCCGACGTTCTGGTTGTTGGCGGCAGCGGCGCTTTCACAGCTACTTGGGTTACTGGCCGAGCGCTGGTTGTTTTTTGCGCAGGCGAATCATCCGCAGAATATCTACTATCAGGCGGTGGCCTGAAACGCCGTTGTTGGAATTGAAAAGTCGTTCGTTAGATACGGCCTCGAGCAATTAATCATACTGTGTTACGTTCGTTTTTGATTTTTTTGCTTGTAGGCCGAGTGTATTCCGGCAGACGTTGAGCGATCGCGAAGGCGATGTACCAGCGCA
>JAYVWK010000518.1:0-3803 GCA_043786185.1 Burkholderiales bacterium | reverse complement strand
TTCCACGCGCTGGCGGGGCTCGATCCATGGGAGGGCATGCAGGGCGTGCGCGAACTCGAGCATGCCGTCAAGGACCTCGGCTTCATCGGCGCGCACTTTTATCCGCACTGGTTCGAGCTCGCGCCCGACCATGCCAAGTGGTATCCGTTTTATGCCAAGTGCTGCGAGCTCGACATCCCGGTGCAGTTCCAGGTCGGGCAATCGATGGTCTACGACCCGAGCTACCCGGTGCGCAGCGTCGGCCGGCCGATCACCCTCGACGCGGTGGCCTGCGATTTTCCCGAACTCAAATTGATCGGCATTCACGTCGGCATTCCCTGGACCGACGAAATGATCGCCATGGCCTGGAAGCACAAGAACATCTACATCGGCTGCGACGCCCACAGCCCGAAATACTGGCCGGATTCGTTCAAGCATTACATCAACAGCTTTGGCCAGGACAAGGTGCTTTTCGGAACAGATTTTCCGATTCTCGATTTCGAACGCACACGCGGCGAGATCGAGGCACTGGACTTCAAGCCCGAGGTGCGCAAGAAGCTGTTTCGCGACAATGCGCTGCGGGTCTACCAGCTAAAGGGGTAGGGATGACTTGGCCTCTCCATGTTTCCCGTGCAGGTGCAAAAAATGACCCCGGCGCTGCTGTCCTGAGCATGAACCGCCGGGCGCTGCTCGTCCCAGGCCTGACCGCGAGCACCGGGTGAGGACCGCGAAAGCGGCCGACCTGAAGATCAACCAAAAGTTTGCGATGACCGCAGCCTGCATGGCCAGCCTATTGCTGCAGTTCCAAAGCGCCCGAACCCGTCAGGCGCTCAGAGTCGGAAAGCAGGACTTCGAGATTTACAGCCTGGTGCTGGCCGAAGCACAGGGCCTGGCCGGCATCTCGCGCTTGCCGTTTTCGCTCAAGGTGGTGCTGGAGAATCTGTTGCGCCAGCATGCAGAAGGGCGGGCCGACGGCGGCTCCATCGCTGCCTTGCACGCTTGGCTCAAGGACCGCCGCTCGGACAGCGAGATCGACTTTCGCTTCACCCGCGTACTGATGCCGGATTCGTCCGGTGTGCCGATGCTGGGCGACCTGGCCGCAATGCGTGACGCCTTGCTGCGCCTGGGGGGCGATCCGCACCGCCTCAACCCGGTAGTGCCGGTCGATCTGGTGGTCGATCACTCGGTGATGGTTGATGAATCGGCGATGCCTGGCGCGGTCGGGCGCAATATCGCGCAGGAATTCCGGCGCAACACCGAGCGCTACGCCTTCCTGCGCTGGGGTGCCCAGGCCTTCGACAATGTGCGCGTGGTTCCGCCCGGCAGCGGCATCCTGCACAGCATCAACCTCGAGTACCTCGCGCGCGTGGTGTGGACTGGCGAGGTCGATGGCCTGACGCTTGCCTACCCCGACTCTGTGCTCGGCATGGATAGCCACACGCCAATGATCAACGCCTTGGGGGTGCTCGGCTGGGGCGTCGGCGGGCTGGAGGGTGGCGCAGGTGCCTTGGGTGAGGCCGTATCGATGCTGATCCCTGAGGTGGCGGGCGTGCGGATCATCGGCAAGCTGCGGCCGGGTGTGACCTCGACCGATGTGGTGCTGACCATCACGCAAATCCTTCGCGGGCACAAGCTGGTTGGCAAGTTCGTTGAATACTTTGGCTCCGGACTTGGCGAATTGTCCTTGCCGGATCGTGCAACGATTGCCAATATGAGCCCGGAGAATGGTGCGACCATGGGCTTTTTCCCGGTGGATGCCGAGACCCTGCGCTATTTGCGCCAGACCGGGCGCGACCCGGCGCAGGTGGCGCTGGTGGAAGCCTACTGCAAGGCCCAGGGCATGTGGCGCGACGAACATACGCCGGACCCCGATTTCAGTGAAGTCATCGAGATCGACCTGGCGGCCATGGAACCCAGTGTCGCAGGCCCAAGCCGCCCGCAGGATCGGGTGGCGCTGCACGCGGCGGGCGCCGCCTTCCGCCAGGGCTTTCCACAGGTGAAGGCGGGCAGCGCGCATGGTCCCGGTTTGCAGGATGGCGATGTGGTGATCGCAGCGATCACCAGTTGCACCAACACCACCAATCCCGCGGTGATGATCGGCGCCGGGCTCATGGCGCGCAATGCCCTTGCGCGCGGCCTGCGCACGCGGGCCTGGGTCAAGACCTCGCTGTCGCCCGGGTCGCGCGTGGTGGCGGACTATCTTGCTCAGAGCGGCCTGCAGGCATCCCTTGATCTCCTTGGGTTTCACCTCACCGGTTTTGGCTGCATGACTTGCATGGGGAGTTCCGGCCCGCTGGCCGATGAAGTCAATGATGCGATCGCTGCGCGCGGCCTGACCGCGGTGGCCGTGCTGTCGGGCAATCGCAATTTCGAAGGCCGCATCCATCCCGCGGTGCGCGCGAACTTTCTCGCGTCTCCGCCCCTGGTGGTGGCTTATGCACTTGCCGGCAGCGTGCTGACCGACCTGTCGCGCGATCCGCTGGGAGAGGATACCGATGGAAATCCGGTTTTCCTGCGCGACATCTGGCCCGATGCGGCAGAGGTACGGCGCATCATCGACGCCACCATCACGCCGGAAATGTTCCGCAAGAACTACGCCACGATCCGCGATGGCACTTCCGAATGGCAGGCATTGCCGAGCCAGACGGGGGGCTTGTTTCCGTGGAATGCCGGCAGCACTTTCATTCGCCGACCACCATTCACCGACGGCATGTCGCTGCGGCCGACGCCGCCGACGGATATCCGCGCTGCGCGGGTGCTGGCGATCTTCGGCGACATGTTCACTACCGACCACATTTCGCCGATCGGCACCATCTCCGCCGGCACCCCGGCCGCCGCGTACCTGGCCAAACTGGGGGTGGCGCCGCGCGACTTCGTCAACTACGGGGCGCGCCGCCTCAACCATGACGTCATGGCACGCGGCACCTTCGCCAACGTGCGGGTGCGCAATGAAATGACGCCGGGCATGGAAGGCAGCAGCACCCGCCATCAGCCCAGTGGCCTGCAGATGTCGATTCATGCGGCAGCCGAGCGCTACCGGGCAGAGCAGGTGCCGCTGGTGGTGATCGCCGGCGCGGAGTACGGAGCCGGCTCCTCGCGTGACTGGGCGGCCAAGGGCGCCTTGCTGCTTGGCGTGCGCGCGGTGATCGCCGAATCGTTCGAGCGCATTCACCGTTCCAACCTGGTTGGCATGGGCCTGTTGCCGCTGCAATTTCCGCCCGGCGTGACGCGCAAGACGCTCGCCTTAGACGGCAGCGAACTGCTGGACATCACCGGCATCGCTGCGCCGCATCTCGCACCGCGCTGCGAATTCGCTTGCAGCATCACCCGCGGCGATGGCAGCCGTGAAACCATCCGCCTGCGCTCGCGCCTGGACACCGTGCGCGATGTCGACTATTTCCGCAACGGCGGCCTCTTGCACCATGTGGTGCGGCACCGCCTCTCTCCCGAGGTCTCATCATGAACCCAAGACAAAAACTGCGCGCAATGCTGGCCAGACCCGGCTATGCGATCGTGCCCGGCGCCCATGACACCCTGACTGCCAAGCTGGTCGAGCTGGCCGGCTTCGAAGGCGTGTACCTGACCGGCGGCGGCTATTCGCGCGCCTGCGGCTATCCGGACATCGGGCTTCTGACCCTGACCGAAATCACGCAATACATCTCGCGCACTGTCGATGCGCTGGAGATCCCGGTGATCGCCGACATGGATGCCGGTTACGGCAATGCACTCAACGTGATTCGCGCCGTGCGCGAATACGAGAAGACCGGGGTGGCGGCGTTTCATCTGGAGGATCAGGTGTCGCCGAAGAAATGCGGCCATTACGA
>JAYVWK010000517.1:0-3844 GCA_043786185.1 Burkholderiales bacterium | reverse complement strand
CAGTGTCAGCTTGACGCCGTTTTCACCCGGCACCACTTCACGCACCGCGTCGCCCAGCAATACCTTGACGCCGCGCGCGCTGTGACTCTCAAGCAAATGGGCGGAAACGCAGGCCGGCACGGTGCGCACGCACAGGCGCAGCGCGGCCTCGATCAGCGTCACCTCGCGCTCCAGCATGCGTGCTGAGGCGGCAACTTCAAGCCCGATCCAGCCACCGCCCAGCACCAGCACATGGCGCGCCGCGCCAATCGCCCGCTTCAGTTCGAGCGCGTCTTCATAGGTGCGCAAGGTCAGCACACGTGGGTGTGGATCAAGCCCCGGCAGGGTGCGCGCACGACCACCGTTGGCCAGGAACAGGGCGTCGTAGGTCACACTTTCACCGCCGGCCGTGCGCACCGTGCGGGCGGCGCGATCGATCGCCACCACGCGCTGGCCCGGCCGCCAATCGATCGCAAGCTCGCTCCACTTGGGCTCCGGCAGCAGCAGCAGTCGCTCAAAGCCCTGGTTTTCCTTGAGCACCGCCTTGGATAGCGGCGGGCGCTCATACGGCACATGTGCCTCGTCGCCGAACCAGACGATGCGACCGGCAAAGCCGTTCTCGCGCAGGGTCAGTGCGAGCCAGCGGCCGGCCTGGCCGGCGCCAACGATGACAAAGCTGCGAGTATCGGACACTGGAGTAAGTGCTTTCTTGCGATGTGCTCGGCGCGACTTCAGTCGGCCGTGATCTTGAGTTCGCGCGCGATGCGACCGTAGCGCTCTCCGTCCTGCTGCATCAGCAGGGCCAGTTCCTGCGACGTGCCGCCGCGCAGTTCCAGCCCGGCATCGGAGAGGCGCTTGCGCACATCCGGCTGGCGCACCGCCTCATTGAAAGCCTCATTCAAGGCGGCGATGGTCGTAGCAGGCGTTGCCGCGGCCGAGAACACGCCGTACCAGGCGTTGACTTCCACCCCCTTGATGCCGCGTTCGGTGAGCGTGGGTACATTGGGCAGAAGCGGCGTGCGCGCGCGCTCGGCCACGGCAATCGCCAGCAGGCGGCCCGATTCCAGATGCTGCGCGGCACCGCCAAGCGCTACGAACAGCAGCTTGATCTCACCACCGATGGCAGCGGTCACCGAAGGTGCCACGCCGCGATACGGCACATGCGTCATCTTGAGGCCGGCGGCGCTGGCGAACATTTCGCCGGCGAAGTGCATCGGCGAGCCGTTGCCGGCGCTGCCGAAAGCCAGGTCGGGCTTGGCCTTGGCAAGTGCTACCAATTGCTCGATCGTGGTCGCGCCCAGGGTCGGGTTGGCGACGATCAGCATCGGCGTGGTGGCCACCGCGATGACCGGCGACAAATCCTTTTGCACGTCGATGCCGCCACCGGCGCCCTTGGGCAGCACATGCGGTGAGATTGCCAGCGTGTTGGGTGCCAGCAGCAGGGTGCTGCCGTCGGGCGCCGCCTTGGCCACCGCGCCGGCGCCCACCAGGCCGCCGACCCCGGGGCGATTCTCCACCACCACCGCGCGTGAGAGCCGCACCGCCAGTTTCTCGCCAAGCACGCGCGCGGCCAGATCGGGGCCGGCGCCGGCAGGGAAAGGCACGACGATGGTCAGTTGCTTAGCCCCGGGCTGCGCTTGCGCGGCGCCTGGCGAAAGGAGGCAAGCGGCTATGGCTGCCGCCGCGGAGAGGGCGCGGCGCGTCGAAGTCAGGAGGCGGGTGGTCATGGCGAACGTGATCCGGGTATGGGCTTAGTGTGGTTTGTCGGTAAGAAACTTGCCGTCGTTCTGGCGGCCCTTCTGGCGCCGCGTGTGGCCGTCGATACCGCCATCGACCGCCCATTCGGCGAATATGGTCGGTCCGGGTTCGAAGTCGCGCGCCACCCATGCCTCGGTGAGCTCGTCTTCATCGGCGTAGTACTCGATGAGCCCGCCCGCAGGATTGCGAAAGTACCAGAAGTAGGCCGAGGAAATCGGGTGCCGGCCAGGGCCCAATTGCGTATCCCAGCCGCAACGGCTTACCTGCAGCCCGCCGCCGAATACCTCGTGGATATCGCGCACCGTAAACGCCACATGATTCAGGCCGCGCTTGCCGTCGGGGGTTGAGAGCAGAAACAGGTCGTGATGCCCGCCGCGCGGCGCGCAGCGCATGAAGGCACCGCGCCCCGGATAACGATCGGAAGCCACAAAGCCCAACTCGGCATAAAAAGCCTCGGTAGCGGCCAGATCGGGCACGAAGAACACCACATGCCCCACCTCGATCGGCGTGGCGCGCTCGTAGATGGTGCCGGGCTCATCCACCCGCGCTCGCTGGTCCCAGGTGTTGGCGGATGTGCCGCGCACCTGCACAGCACGCTTGACGCTGACCTGGAAGCGCACCGCGAAGCCGTTCGGATCGGTGCAGCCGACGCGCGCGCCGGTATCGATGAATCCCGGCTTGTGCCGCAAGCACTCACGCATCAGCGCGAGGCTGGCAGCGTCGCTCACGCCCCACACCACTTCGCGAAGGGTCGGGCCGTCTTCGATCGCCGCCGGCAGCGAGGCATGCGCCGGATCGGCCACCAGCACGCGGCAGCCGTTCAGCGATTCGAACACCAGGCGATTGTCAGCGTCCTGTACCAGCGTCAGCCCCCAGTCGGCGAAAAAACGCCGGCAGGTGTCGAGATCGGCCGCGCCGTAGGTGATTTCGTCGATACCGAGAATGCTCATTCGCTCCGCCTCGCGTTCTATTCGGCCTTGATGCCGAATTCCTTGACCAGCCGGCCGAAGCGCTCGTCGTCGGCCGCGATCTGCTTGACCAGTACCACAGGGTCACCGCCGATCGGCTCGATGCCGAGCGTGGCCATGCGTGCCATCACGTCAGGCATTTTCAGCACCTCGTTCATGTGCGCGTTGATCGAACGCACGATTTCAGGCGGCATGCCGCGAGGCCCAAGCAGCCCCATCCAGGCGCTGATGTCCAGGTCCTTGTAACCCAGTTCGATCAGGGTCGGCACGGTCGGCATCAGCTTGGTGCGCTGCAATTCGGCCACCGCCAGAGGGATCAGCTTGCCGCTAGTCACATACTGGCCCACCGCGCCCGGGGTGATCCAGCCCACGGTGACGTGCCCGCCAAGGGTATCGGTCACCACCGGCGCCACGCCTTTGTAAGGCACATGGTTGATCTTGATGCCGGCGGCTTTGTTGAGCATCTCGCCGGCGATGTGCATGGGCGAGCCGGAACCGGGGCTGCCGTAGGAGTAGGGTTTGCCGGCCTTGGCATCGGCGATCAATTGCCTCGCGTCCTTGACCCCGACACTGGGCGCGGCGACCATCAGGAGCGGAATGTTGCCGGTCTTGATGATGGGCGTGAAATCCTTGACCACATCATGCGCGATGCCGGCGCCGGCCTTGAGCACATGCTGCGCGATGGGGAAGGTGCTGGGCGTGAAAAGCAAGGTGTAGCCGTCCGCCGGCGCCTTGGCCACTGAAGCGTTGCCGATCATGCCGCTGGCACCGGGCCGGTTGTCGATGATCACCTGTTGCCCGATGCGCACGGCGAGTTTCTCGGCATAGGCGCGCCCGATGGCGTCGGTATCGCCGCCGGCCGGGTAGGACACCACGATGGTGACCGGCTTGGCGGTCGGCCAGGCCTGTGCGGCAACGGGGCCCGCGGCCAGCACGGCAAGCGCGGCGACGGAAAGGGAAAGCGCATGACAAAAATTCGGTTTCATGGTGTGCTGCTCCTGTGAATGAATGCGGGATCGAACGACTGCGGCAATGCGTGTGCGATGTCAGGCAGCCCAGGGCAAGGGTGCAACATTCATGCCCCAGTAAAGACTTTTCTGCTCCATGTATTCAACAATGCCCAGGCGGCCCTTCTCGCG
>JAYVWK010000516.1:0-2743 GCA_043786185.1 Burkholderiales bacterium | reverse complement strand
GCGATTCTGCGTTTGATGAACGAGCTGGCGGTGGTGGCCGACGGCGATCTGACGGTGCAGGCGACGGTCAACGAGGACATCACCGGCGCGATCGCCGACTCGGTCAACCTGACCATCGAGGAATTGCGCAACGTTGTCTTGCGCATCAACCAGGCGACCGCACAGGTTTCGCTGGCGTCCGAGTCGGCGCAACACACCTCCGCCGAGCTGCTTTCGGCCCAGGACAGGCAGTCGGGGGAAATCCGCCAGACCGGCGATTCTGTGCTGCGCATGGCCGAGGACATCGGACAGGTTTCGCGCGGTGCGCGTCAAAGTGCCGAGGTGGCGCGCCAATCCCTGTCGGCTGCCGAGAAGGGCATGGGTGCGGTGCAGAACTCGATCGCCGGCATGAACGAGATACGCGAGCAGATCCAGGAAACGTCCAAACGCATCAAGCGGCTGGGCGAGTCGTCGCAGGAGATTGGCGAGATCGTCGAACTGATCTCCGACATCACCGAACAGACCAACGTACTGGCATTGAACGCAGCCATCCAGGCCGCCTCGGCCGGCGAGGCCGGTCGCGGTTTCACGATAGTGGCCGAAGAGGTGCAACGCCTGGCGGAACGCTCGGCCGAAGCCACCAAACAGATCGGTGCGATCGTCAAGACGATTCAGACCGACACCCAGGACGCCGTTTCCGCGATGGAAAAGTCCACCCAGGGTGTGGTCGAAGGGGCGCGCCTGTCAGACGCGGCCGGCCAGGCATTGTCGGAGATCGGTCGCGTTTCACGCAGCCTGTCGGAACTCATCGACGGCATATCGGTGACCACCTCGACACAGGCGGAGTCGGCACAGGTTGTGGCACGCAACATGGAGGAGATGTTGCGGGTCAACGAGCAGACCTCCGCCGGAACCCGGCAAACCGCGGACTCCGTGCGTCAGTTGGCGGCGTTGGCGCTGGAGCTCAAATCATCGGTTTCCGGCTTCAGGGTTGCCTGAGCCCAAGCGGCTTGTCGGCTCCTGTGATGACTGTTGCCGCAAGGTAGAGTGGAATGAGCGCAGCCACCGAATTTGACATCGGCCCGCTGACCTGGGTCAAGGGTGAGATCGAGCAGGCACTGGCGCAAGCAGGCGCCGCCATCACCACCTATGCCGCCAATCCGCTCGACACCACGCAGCTCAAATTCTGCAAGACCCACCTGCATCAGGCGCATGGTGCTCTCGAGATCGTCGGCTTGGAAGGCGTGACCCGCCTGACCGAGGAGTCCGAGCGCCTGATCGACGCCGTCGACAGCGGCGCGATTGCCATGACTGCGGATATCGGCCGTGTTCTGGTCGCCGGTTTTGTGGCGCTTGGCGCCTACCTTGACGAATTGGTTGAAGGGGCGGCGCACCACCCGGTGCGGCTGTTCCCGGCGTATAGCGCGGTGATGCAGGCGCGCGGCGCGGAACGCATCCTCGAGTCGGATCTGTTTTTCCCCGATCTTTCGCCACGCCCACCGCGCCGCGAGGCACCCGAACTGCCGGCGGACATGCGCGAGTTTGTGCTCGGCCAACGCCGCCGTTTCCAGGCCGGCTTGCTGCGCTGGCTGCGCAACGCCGCTGACAATGCGGCGCTGCGTGAAATGACCGAGGCGGTGCGTGCCATCGAGCGCACCCAGGCGCTGGCCCAGCATCGTGCGTTCTGGTGGGTCACCATCGGCTTCACCGAGACGCTGATCGCGGTGGGCGCGCAGGCCGGCAACGAGGGCAAGCGTTTGTGCGCACGTATCGATCTGCAGATGAAGCGCCTGATGGAGGGCTCGCAGAATGTCGCCGAACGCCTGCTGCGCGATACCCTGTACTTCGTCGCCCGCAGTCGCGTGCAGAGTCCGCACGTGCAGGAAATCCGTCGCGTGTTCGCGCTCGACCAGGCGATTCCGGACCAAAGCCACGAACGCCGTGACGCGCGGCCGTTTGAAGCCGACTTGCGGGCCTTGCGTGAAATCATCTTACTGGCCAAGGACAAGTGGAACCGTTTTTCCTCGGGCCATACGCATGAGCTGGTCGGATTTCGCGAACAGGCGGCGCAACTCAAGGATCGTGTTGCCAATCTGGAGCGGCCCGATCTCGCTCTCCTGGTCAGCGCCATCTCGTCTGTAACCGTATGGATTGCCGACAACCCGGGCAGGGTCACCGAAGCGATCGCACTGGAGACCGCCACTGCGCTGCTGCTGGCCGAAAGCGCGATCGAGAATTTTGCACGTCTTTCGCCCGAGTTTCCGCATCAGGTGGTGGCCATGGGGGCGCGTCTGCATGCCAGCCTGGGAGGGCAGCCTACCGATGTGCCGCCGCCGTCGCTGGATGAAATGGCGCGCAAGGCGCAGGAACGTCTGGTGATGGCGCAGGTGGTGACCGAGATCAAGAGCAATTTGTCGTCCATCGAAGCGACGCTGGACGGCTTTTTCCGCGACGCGGCCAAGCGTGTCGAGTTGCCCGCGCTCGACGTGCCGTTGCGCCAGGTATCCGGCGCGCTCAGCATGCTTGGTGCCGAACGCGCGGTCGCCGCACTGGCCGAATGTCGCGCCGAGATCACCCGCTTTGCGTCCGAGGATTGCTTAGCCGCGCCCGGCGACTTCGAGAAAGTCGCGCAGACTATGAGCGGGCTGGGTTTCTACATTGAGGCTTTGCAGCACGGGGCTGCCGATTTCGATGCCTTGATGCAGCCGGTGACGCCACGCCGGCCGCGTTTAGTCGAGGAACAGACGCAGGCTTTGCCAGCCGC
>JAYVWK010000515.1:0-3076 GCA_043786185.1 Burkholderiales bacterium | reverse complement strand
GATGCCGTCACGCCTGAACCCGGCCGCAGTCGCGGCGGCCAAGGCGCGCAAGCACGCATCGTTCATGCACCTGGCACTGTCGAACGAGAAACCGATTCGGCCCGAGCGCGTGGTGCACGAATTGCGACAGGCACTGCCGGTCGACGCCATCCTGGTTGCCGACCCCGGCACACCGTGCCCTTACTTCTCCGCTTACTTCGAGATTCGTACCACCGGCCGCCGGTTTTTTTCCAATCGCGCCCATGGCGCGCTTGGCTACAGCATGGCCGCCGCGGTTGGCGCCCACCTGGCCGACCCACATGTACCGGTGGTGGCGGTAATGGGCGACGGCAGTTTCGGCTTTACCGTGGGCGAGCTGGAAACCATCGTGCGGCTGCGCATACCACTGGTGATGGTGGTGATTTCCAATGCGACTTACGGCTGGATCAAGGCGGGCCAGAAAACCGGATTCGACGGACGTTACTTTTCGGTGGATTTCAATCGCACCGACCACGCGGCGGTTGCCGCAGCCTATGGCGTAGCCAGCTGGCGCGTCGAGGATCCGGCGGCACTTGGGGCGGCCCTGCGCCGGGCGCTTGATTGCGGGCGGCCGGCCTTGGTCGATGTTGTCTGCCAGCCACTGCACGAAGCGCGTGCGCCGGTCAGTGAATGGGTGGCTTAAGCGCCGCGACCGGCCGCGACGGCCAAGCGCGAAATTCCCCAGCCATGCTCGGGGTGATCATGCTGGAGACGCGCTTTCCGCGCTTACTGGGCGATATCGGCAATCCGGGTAGCTTCCCGTGGCCGGTCCGCTACCGCGTGGTCAAAGGCGCGTCGCCGGCACGCGTGATTCATGAGAGTGCTCGCGGCCTCGCCGATCCCTTCATGCGCGCCGCGCGGGAATTGGCCGCCCAGGGCTGCGCGGCCATTACCACCAGTTGCGGTTTTCTCGCCCTCCATCAGCGCGAGTTGGCGGCGGCAGTCGATATCCCGCTGGCGACCTCAAGCCTGTGCCAGGTCGCTTGCATAGCGGCCGGTCTGCCGCCGCATCGGCGCGTCGGCGTGCTGACCATCGCAGCCGACGCGCTGAGTCAGGCGCACTTCGCTGCCGTCGGAGCCGATCCGCTAACGCCGGTGGCTGGAGTCGCACCCGACGGCGAGTTCGCGCGCGCCATTCTTGGCAACCAGACGACCATGGACGCCGCGCTTTTGCGCGCCGAAGTGCTGGAGGCAGGTCAACGCCTGCTGGCGCGACATCCCGAGGTTGCGGCGATCGTCCTCGAATGCACCAACATGCCCCCCTACTCACAGGCTTTGCGACAAGCCACCGGCCTGCCGGTTTACGATGTGCTTACGCTGGCTGCACGCCTGATGGCGAAAAAGTCTGGCTGACGCGACCGCTCTGGCGGCCCTGCGGATCGAAACTGATTTCGTCGAAACGGATTGAGGCGTCGCTACGCAGCGCCAGCACGCTGCTGCTGCGGGTGCCGTAGACCGGCGCCACGATCTTGCGTGCCGCCAACATGCGCTCGCGCTCAAGTCCCACGCCGGTGGCGGGCAATTGAGCGTCATGCGGAACCCCGGTTTGGCCCAGGGCGCTGAACAATTGCTCGAACAAGGCGCCTTCATCCGGCCGTGCCCCGACAATCGAGCGCAGGTCGGACAGGAGGCCCGTGGTTTTCGGCCAGGGTGTATTCAGACGCGCGTTGGAAAGGGCATGCAAGCCCGGTGCCACCTGATGGGCTACCGCGTCGTGGTTACCGGCGTAGCCGAGCGAGTCGCCATTGGCAACCAGCAGGTTGAAGCCGTTGTATTGCACACGCGCAGGCGCCAAGGCGCCCAGGTAGTTCTGCGGGCATTGCCCACCTTGAAGATACTCGGCAACCAGGTGGCCGCGCGAACGCGCGCTGGTCTCTGGAGGTGCCGGGTCGCGGTGATTGGTCAAGGCGGCAAAGCGGCCGTCGCGAGTGACGGCCATCCAGGAACCGCCGCCTTGCAAATCGCGCCCACCGAATATCTCGGGTGCCTGCGGCCAGAAAGCGGCGGCTAAGGTGGAGCGCGCGTGGTATTCATCGCGGTTGGCCGCGACGATCAGGGAATAGCCCGGAACCGCATGCCAGGCGAGCGCGATCAGGCACATGGCTGCATTCTCAGGCCAGAGGGTCGTGAAATATCTCATCTTGGCGCGCCGAGCCTGCCGCCAGAAAGGCGGCTATGCGGAAACGCGCCACACAGTCCGCCAGTGCCGCTTCGAACAACAGACGCTGGTGCACACCTTCGTAAATCTCCATCCAGGTGGCATCATCGGACGAATTTTTTTGCAGCCGGCCACGCACGCCGCACAAACGGTAAATGTCCGACTGCATGGCCACGGCCACCGGAACGAAATCGGCGCTGACCCCAGGCGCGATCTTGTAATAGACATAGTAGTCATGCAGCGGGCTCAAATGCAGCGCTCCAGCTTGCGTGCTGTACTCGCCAGCCGGTCACAACGAGCGCAGGGGGAGCCATGCGCGCGACTCATAAGGGTTCGGGAATCGCGTACGGCAAGTCCAGAAAAGCCAAGACCGGTCCATCGACTGCCGCGAGATGAATGCTTGCCTCAAGACGGCTCTGAATCGGCAACACCGCAAGCACTGTGCTGGACCCATCAGCCAAGACAGTCGCGTTGGCGATCATGCCGCACTCCGCCGACTCGGCGCCGCTCGAAAAGATCGGCTGCCCGGCGCTGGCGGCGCCACTGACTCGGGCCGGATACATGCGGCGCTTGACCGCGCCGCGATAGTGGGCGCGGGCGACCACTTCCTGGCCCGGGTAGCAGCCCTTTTTGAAGCTGATACCGCCGATGGCGTCGAAATTGACCATTTGCGGCACAAACTGGTCCTGGGTGGCGGGCGTCAGCCAGACTTCTCCGGCAGCGATCATCATGGCTCGCCAGCCGGTCTCATCATCGCCCGACGGACTGGCTGCCAACGCGGGCGCGACCACCAGCACGCGGTGCTGGCCGTCGACCGCGGGCAGGGAGATATGCATCGCCTCACCCATGAGCGCAAGCTGGAACGGCAGATGATCGCCAGTGCCGCCGGTCACGCCACTG
>JAYVWK010000514.1:0-3886 GCA_043786185.1 Burkholderiales bacterium | reverse complement strand
CGTGCCCACCACCGCGGGCAACACCACGCAATTCGGCAGCACCGTCAACAACCGCCTGACAATGGATGCCGAAGGCCTGGTTCTCGACAACCGCGCCGGCAAGTCGGGCTCAGGCTGGGTGGGCGACGAATACGGCGCCTACATCTACCGCTTCAACAGCAGCAAGGAACTGGTAGGCCAGGTGCAACTACCGTCGGCGCTGATCCCCAACTCGCCCAATGGCACCATCAACTTCGCCGCCGACCCGCCGGTCAGCGGCCGTCGCATCAACCAGGGCATGGAAGGCATCGCGCAAAGTCCGGACGGCACCAAACTCTATGGCCTGATGCAAAGTGCGACCATCCAGGATTCCGGCAGCGGCAACCAGGGCCGCTCCAACACGCGCCTGGTGGTTTACAACATCAACAATGACGACAGCACCACGCTTGCCAAACAATACGTGATCCAGTTGCCGCGCATCGATGACACCGGCAGCCTGAACAACGGCAGCACCGTCAACCGCAACGGTGCGCAAAGCTCGATCCTGGCCTTGAACGATCATCAATTGCTGATCCTCTCGCGCGATGGCAACGGCCGCGGCGCCACCGGCTCGCCGGTATTCAAGTCGATCCTGCTGGCCGAGCTCAACGGTGCCACCGACATCAACGGCAGTTTCGATACCACCGGTGCCGCGGTCGCGCCGGGCTGCGTGCTTAACGCCAGCGTCACGCCACTTAGCTGGACCGAGGCGCTCAACATGCTGGGCAAACTGGGGCCGGCGGCAGCCCAGATCGAGCTTGCCAAGTTCAACCTCAACATCAACAGCGCGCCGGGCGACATCAATACCTTGTCCGAAAAGTGGGAAGCGCTGGGACTGGTGCCGACCAACGACGGCACCGGACAGTATTTCCTGTTTGTCGGCAATGACAACGACTTCCAGACGCGCACCGGCAAATACCTGGATGCCGCCGGCGTGCTGCAAAGCTATGACGCAGGCCTTGAGAACGACAGTGTTGTGTTGGCCTACCGGGTGGAAATAGCGCCTGTGCCGGAGCCGGAAACCTATGCCCTGCTGCTGGCTGGGCTGGCGCTGGTGGCAGGCGTTGCGCGGCGTCGCAAGTCGGGCGCCTGATTCACCGAGAGTGTTTGCAAAAAACGCCGCGCCACGTGCGCGGCGTTTTCATTGGTGCCTGTGGTAGCAACGCGCCGAGGCCAACGCTCACGCGTCCGCATCGATGCGACCTTCGTCGGCTTCGACAAAGGTGCGAATCTGCTCGGCCGTCGCCAGCAAGCGCCGCCACTGATCACGCTCAAGGGTGACCGGAAAGCGACTCAAGCCGCATAACGAAACCGCGCCGCTGTCGCATACCCGCAGGTGTACAAGCGATTGCGCAGGTGCAGCGCGCGTCGCGCCCGGCTTGGCGCGGCGCGGCGGCTTGGCGAAATAGTCGTCCGGCATCGCTATTGGCAAGTGTGGGTGGCGGCGACACATCCCAAGCCGCGCATACCGGCACCTCATCGGAATCGCAATTGCCGAAAGAAACCGGCACACCTTCGACATCGAAGAACTGACTGCAGGCGTAGAAGACGGGGATTTCCAATTGATGCTCCTTGGCTTCGATCAGCAGGTAAGTTAGCAGCGAAAAATGACAGTTTGATCACCGGACGCGAAAGATGCGAGCGCCGGCGCACGATCAAATCCATCGCTGCGCGATTTCAGGCAAAGCACATACGGGTCGCAGCCCCGCCGCATGGCGAAGCGTTCCGGCTTGCCCGGCCACGCGCACAGGCGTGTGGTGGCTCGCACCCGGGTGCCGGCGGCGGCCAGGCATCATCAATGCACGCTCGCGCCGAGCGGCACGCCCGTGCGAAGGATGTGCAGCAGGCGCATGCCCACTGCAGCATTGCCTTGCAAACGCAGTGTGGCCCGGCCACCATCGATGGCGCCCGCCGCAAGTGGCGTCGGCACATCGGTTTGCGCCGGCAAGAACCCCATCGGCCAGGCCCCGAGATTGCGCTTCGCTATCGCGGCATCGTAGTGCAGGGTCAAATTCCGGTGGCGCGGGTCGGCCTCTATACGCGCAAGCAAGGCCAGCACCACCACGTTGTCGCCCTCAAGCACCTGCACCCATTCACCGCTGTCGGGGTAGTGCAACAACACACCGGTGATGCCGCAAGCGGCGTTGCGCCTGCGCGCATGGGACAGCAAGGCACGCATCGCCCGCGCGCCGAACGGGGTGACGACAGTACTTGAATACAGCACCCGGTAAAGCATGGCCGGCCCTTTCGTTGCGCCTTGTGTCGCCACTTGCGATTGCGCTCAAGTGTGCAGGCGCGAATTGACACCGGCGTGACAGGCGATCAAGCAGCGGGTCGGATGCGGTGCGGCAAGAACCGGATGCCGGGAAAGTCCGGCAGCGCTCGCGGTTGCATCAAGATTCACCGCGCAACCTGTCGGCATGCCGTGCCGTCCCTTGGAAGGGGCGCGCCTGCATTCGCTCACCGAAGCCGGCGCAGGCACTCAAGCCCGCGCGGCCGCAACGCGTCAGCTGATCAGGAATTGCGACATCAATGACAAAAACATGCCTCTGGCGAGGCTGTCATGTTTTCGGTAACGGCAGGTTGGGCGATCGGCGCAACAGCTTAGTCGGCGCAGCTGCGGGGTCGCTACTCGACTTGGGCTACCTGGCGGCCGACCCGATTCGCTCCCACCACATCGAAAGCGGCATCGCCCACAACTGGTCGCCAAACGGCAGCACCTCACGCCCCGAATACAAGACGAAACCGCGCACGAAGCGCTCCGGCTCGGTCTCCTTGAGGTGTCGCAGGCCTTTGAAATCGCCGGCATTCAGGGTGGCACCGGCCTTGACTTCGATGCCGATGAGTTGACCCAAACGATTTTCGAGGATGAAGTCCACTTCGATCTGGCCTTCGGTGCGGTAATGCCACAAGCTCAGGCCGACTTCGCTGAACGCCACGTGTTTAAGCAACTCGGCCAACACAAAGGTTTCAACCACCCTGCCCGGCAACCCGGCCTGGCCGGCCAAGCCAGCCGACGATGCGCCCGTCAGGTGGCACACCAGGCCACTGTCGGGCAAAAAGACTTTGGGCGCCTTGACCAGCCGCTTGCCGGCATTGCGCTCCCACGAGGGCAGGCGCACCACCAGGAACAACATCTCGAGAAGCGCGAAATAGCGTTTGAGCGTGCTTTGCTGAAGGCCGCTGGCGCGCGACAACTCGGCGAAGTTCAGCAGGGTGGCGCAGCGAATGGCGAGCAGGTGCAGCAAATTGGGGATTTCGCCGAGTTGCTCGATGCGCGCCAGGTCGCGTACATCGCGCTGCAGGACAGTCAGCACGTAGCTGTCGAACCAGGCGGCGCGGCGACGCGGATTGTCGCGGGTGATCGCATCGGGAAAGCCGCCGGATACCAGGCGCTTGATCAGGTCCTCGCGCTCGCATGGCAGGCTTGTCAACGCCCCGGGATCGCCACCAAACAGCCAGTCCGCCCGATTCAGCAAGGCGTCGTCGGCGACTTCGGCGCACGATAGCGGCCACAGCGAGAGTATTTCAACCCGCCCGGCCAATGAGTCCGCGATACCGGGCAACAGCAACACATCGGCCGAACCGGTCAGCAAAAACCGCCCCGGTTGGCGGTCACGATCCACCGCCGCCTTGATCGCCAGGAATAGTTCGGGCGCGCGCTGCACTTCATCCAGCGTCACCGCACCGGTCAGGCCGCCGATGAACCCCGCCGGATCGGATTTGGCAGCGTTCTGCACGGCGGCATCGTCCAAGGTCAGGTAGCGGCGCGAGCTTGCGGGACGCGCGGCGTTTACGCCGGTGAGGGCTTGCGCCAAGGTGCTTTTGCCGGTTTGTCGCGCACCATTGAGCACGACCACCGGCGTAT
>JAYVWK010000513.1:0-5520 GCA_043786185.1 Burkholderiales bacterium | reverse complement strand
GCAGCGCGCGCAGCGCGGCAACGCAGGCGGAACTTGAGGCGCTGGGCATCGCGGCACAGGCTGTCGACCAGGTACCGGCCGAGGCGCAACTGGTGCTTGAGTGCGCCGGTCATGGCGCCCTCTTAGACCATGTGCTGCCGGCGCTGGCGCGCGGTATCGAATGCGGCGTGCTGTCGGTGGGCGCCCTGGCGGAATCCGGCCTGCCCGAGAAGCTCGAACAGGCCGCGCTCAAGGGCGGCGCTCGCCTGCACCTGCTGTCCGGTGCGATCGGCGGCATCGATGCGCTGGCGGCGGCGCGCCTGAACGGCTTGACCGAGGTGGTTTACACCGGCCGCAAGCCGCCGGCCGGCTGGCGCGGCACGCCGGCCGATGCGCTGGTCGATCTCGCCACGCTGACATCGGCTTTCACTATTTTCGAGGGCAGCGCGCGTGCTGCGGCTCGCCTGTATCCGAAGAACGCGAATGTCGCGGCCACCCTTTCCTTGGCCGGCGTCGGGCTGGACGCCACCCGCGTGCGCCTTATCGCCGATCCCGCCGTTTCCGACAACGTGCATGAAGTCGAAGCGCGCGGCGCGTTCGGTGAAATGTTTCTCACCATGCGCGGCAAGCCTTTGGCGGATAACCCGAAGACCTCCGCGCTTACCATGCTGTCAGGCCTGCGCTTCCTGTGCAACCGGGCGCTGCCGATCGCCATGTAGAAGAAGTCGCGCAGCCATGCCGCCGCGGCAGGCTTCAATGCTCGGGCCCACAGGGGCAACGCGACTCATCCGGACAAGCGTAAGTAAGCAGAGGCCAGGTCGAAATCGGCCGGATAGGTCACCTTCAGATTGCGCGCGCTGCCCAGGCATAGCCGCGGCGCGTGCCCGAGTGCTTCAATCGCCCCCGCATCGTCAGTCACATCGGGCGCCGCCGCGTACGCCGCGCGCAATAGGCCGATCCTGAACATTTGCGGGGTCTGTGCCAGCCACAATCCCACACGTGCAACGGTCGCCTCGACGCGACCCGCGGCATCCGCCCGCTTCAGCGTGTCGGGCACCGGCCAGGCAAAGAGGCCGCCGACCGGGTCGCCTGAGAGCGTGTCTATCAGGCCGCCGATCATGGCCGGCGTGATGCAGGGGCGCGCGGCGTCATGCACCAGCACCCAGTCGTCCGGCGACGCCTCTTTCGCCAGTACCTCAAGGCCATTGGCGACGCTTTGCGCGCGCGTCGCACCACCCACCCGATCAAAGCCCAGGCGCATGCCGCCTTCGGCGCGAATGGCGGCGGCGTCCGCGCTGCCGCCCCAGGGGTCATCGGCAGCCAGCACCACACGCACGCCGGCGATCGCCGGGCTGCGTACAAAGGCGCGGATGGTGTGTACCAGCATGGCCTCGCCGTTGAGCGGCACATATTGCTTGGGCAATGCAGCGCCGGCGCGCGCGCCGGCGCCGGCTGCTGGAATCAATGCGTAACAACGATGTGCCATAACGGCCTGGTTGGCGAAAAGCAGTCAGCCCTGCGACGAGCGGGTTTGAATCGAGCTGCGCGCTGTGCGCTTGTTTGCCGCACATCAGCGCCCCGTATAATAGCGTCTGGTTTTAAAGACGCACCCCCGAACTTCGGGCGCGCCTTGCCCTGTGTCACGCGCCGCAACCAGCTTGCGGCGCCCTGCCATGTGTCACGCGCCGCAAGCTGGTTGCGGCGCGTTTTGCTTTTCACACACACGAAATGAAACGCGACCTCGTAACTTCCCTGCCGGCGTTTCCGCTGCAAACCAGGGCCGGGCAGCGACCGGTGGTGTCCTTGCCGCACGGCTCCTGCGACGCACTGTTGCTGGCTTCGCTGGCGCGCGAACGCAAGCGCGGCGGCGCCGGCATGCTGGCGCTGGTGTGCGCCGAGGCGCACGATACCGAACGGCTGCGCGACGAGATTCGATACTTCGCGCCAGATCTGTCGGCGGCGGTATTGCCCGACTGGGAGACGCTGCCGTATGACAGCCTTTCCCCGCACCATGACCTGGTCTCCGAGCGGCTCGAAACCCTGCATCTGATCAGCCGCGGCGCACTCGACTTGATGCTGGTACCGGCCAGCAGCGCCCTGACCCGGCTGGGGCCGCCGGCGTTCATCGCCGCCCATACGTTCTTTCTGAAAACCGGTGATCGACTCGATCTGGGCAAACTGCGCGAGCAGTTGCACATGGCCGGATACTCGCCGGTGCAGCAGGTGGTGAGTCCGGGCGAGTGGGCGGCGCGCGGCGGCCTGATCGACCTGTTTCCGATGGGAAGCGCCGTGCCCTACCGGATCGACCTGTTTGGCGAGGACATCGAGTCGATCAAGACCTTCGATGTCGACACCCAGCGCTCGATTTACCCGGTACCGGAAATCCGCCTGCTGCCGGGCCGCGAGTTTCCGATGGATGAGGCGGCACGCACCGGATTCCGCGGGCGCTTTCGCGAAGTTTTCGAAGGCGATCCCTCGCGCTACGCGATGTACAAGGACATGGGAAACGGGGTCGCGACCGCCGGCATCGAGTACTACCTGCCGCTGTTTTTCGATCAGACCGCGACCCTGTTCGACTATCTGCCGTCCGGCGCTCTGGTACTGCTGCATGGCGCTGTGGATGTGGCATTTCGCGATTTCTGGCGTGACACCGAGGAACGCTATCGCTTTCTCAAGGGCGATATCGAACGCCCGTTACTGCCACCGACCGAAATATTCTTGACCGGGGAAGGGTTCTTCACCGCCTTGGCGGCGTATCCGGCGGCGACGCTCAAGGCAGCGGGTGAACAGATGATCTCGGCGCCGCTGCCGCACCTGGCGGTCAATCGCCGTGCCGAGCAGCCGCTCGCGGCTTTCAACCGCTTCCTGGCCGATTTCAGCGGCCGCGTTCTGATCACCGCGGAGTCGGCCGGGCGGCGCGAAACCATGCTGGAATTTTTCGCCGAATCCGCCTTGCGGCCGGCACCGTGCGAATCGTTCGCCCACTTCCTTGAGGGCGACGCGCCGCTTGCGATCACGGTTGCGCCACTGGCCGCAGGCTTCATCCTGCGCGCGGCCGGGCTGGCGCTGGTCACCGAGACCGAGCTGTATGCCGAAACCGCCAAAGCGCGCGCCAAACGTGACCGCAAGCGCGAAACCAATGTCGACGGCATGCTGCGCGACCTGTCCGAGCTCAAGGTCGGCGATCCGGTGGTGCACTCGCAGCACGGCATCGGCCGCTATCTCGGGCTGGAAAACATCGACTTGGGCGACGGCGAGGGTGAGTTCCTCAAGCTTGAGTATGCCGATGGCGCAAAGCTCTATGTGCCAGTGGCGCAGCTCTCGGTCATCAGCCGCTACTCGGGCGCGGCGCCGGAAGACGCGCCGCTGCATCGGCTGGGCTCCGGACAGTGGGAAAAAGCCAAGCGGCGCGCGGCACTGCAGGTGCGCGACAGTGCCGCCGAACTGCTCAACCTGTACGCGCGGCGTGCGGCACGTCAGGGCCATGCCTTCGAATTCAAGGCGCACGACTACGAGGCCTTCGCTGACGGTTTCGGTTTCGAGGAAACCGCCGACCAGGCCGCAGCCATCGCCAACGTGATTGAGGACATGAAGTCGGGCCGACCGATGGATCGCCTGATCTGCGGCGATGTCGGTTTCGGCAAGACCGAGGTCGCTCTGCGCGCCGCATTCATCGCCGTGACCGGCGGCAAGCAGGTGGCGATCCTGTGCCCGACCACGCTTCTGGCCGAACAGCATCAACAGACCTTCGTGGATCGCTTCGCCGACTGGCCGGTGAAGGTCGCCGAGCTGTCGCGCTTTCGCAGCGCCAAGGAGAGCGCCCTGGCGTTGAAAGGTTTGGCCGACGGCACCGTCGACATCGTGATCGGCACCCACAAGCTGTTGTCGAAGGAAACCCGTTTCGAACGCCTCGGACTGGTGATCATCGACGAGGAACATCGCTTCGGCGTGCGCCAGAAAGAGGCGCTCAAGGCGATGCGTGCCGAGGTCGACGTGCTGACACTGACAGCCACGCCGATTCCGCGCACCCTGGCCATGAGTCTGGAGGGCCTGCGCGACTTTTCGATCATCGCCACCGCTCCGCAAAAGCGCCTGGCGATCAAGACCTTCGTGCGCCGCGAGGGCGACTCCATCGTGCGCGAGGCGGTACTGCGCGAACTCAAGCGCGGCGGCCAGGTGTACTTTCTGTACAACGAAGTCGAGACCATCCAGAACCAGTACGATCGATTGGCGCGCCTCTTGCCCGAGGCGCGCATCGCGGTGGCGCACGGCCAGATGCCGGAGCGCGATCTGGAACGGGTGATGCGCGGCTTCTACCAGCAGCGCTTCAATCTTCTGCTGTGCACCACCATCATCGAGACCGGCATCGACGTGCCGACCTCGAACACCATCCTGATTCATCGCGCCGACAAGTTCGGCCTGGCGCAATTGCACCAATTGCGCGGCCGCGTCGGTCGCTCCCATCACCAGGCCTATGCCTACCTGCTGGTGGGCAGCATCGAGGCATTGACCGCCGCGGCGAAGAAGCGCCTCGAAGCGATCCAGTCGATGGAGGAACTGGGTTCCGGCTTCTATCTGGCGATGCATGATCTGGAAATCCGCGGCGCCGGTGAAGTGCTGGGCGAATCACAATCCGGCGAAATGCAGGAAATTGGTTTCGCCCTGTATACCGAAATGCTGGTGCATGCGGTCGCCTGCCTGAAAGTAGGCAAGGAGCCCGACCTGTCCGAGCCATTGGGTGTCACCACTGAAATCAACCTGCACGCGCCGGCGCTGCTGCCGGACTCCTATTGCGGCGACATTCACGAGCGCCTGGTGCTCTACAAGCGCCTGGCCAACTGCGCCGGTTCAGAGCAGCTTAACCAGTTGTTCGAGGAACTGATCGATCGTTTCGGCCGCCTGCCGGATGCGGCGCAAACCTTGATCGAAAGTCATCGCCTGCGCATCGTCGCGCACGACGCCGGTGTGCTCAAGATCGACGCCGGCCCCGAATCGGTGACCATCCAGTTCCGCCGCGATGCGCCGATCGACCCGGCCAAGGTGATCAAGCTGATCCAGAAAGACCGCAACGTACAACTGGCCGGCCAGGATCGCCTCAAGATCATTGTCAAGACCGCGACACCAGGCGAGCGCGCGCAGGCCGCCAGGACCGCGATGCAAGCGGTGCGCGCCGCATGACACGCACTCTGTCATTGCGCCCCTTCTGCCTGCTCCGGAGCACAGTAGTCCACCTGTGCCTGGCCATTCTTGCCTGGCTGATGGTCACCCCCGCCGCCAGTGCCGTTGCAGGCCCTGGCGCCGAAGCGTTCGCCGCAGGCGACTACAAGCGCGCCATGAGCATTCTTGAACCTCAAGCCCGACGCGGCCAGGCCGAAGCGCAATTTTTACTTGGACGCATACGGGCCGAGGGGCTGGAGCTGGAGGTGGACCGTGTGCGCGCCCGTTTCTGGTTCAAGCAGGCGGCAGCGCAGGGGCATCGCGGCGCGCGTGCGGCGTTAGCCGCGCTGGATGCGCAAGACGGGCCAGCGCCGGGCTTGGCAG
>JAYVWK010000512.1:0-3894 GCA_043786185.1 Burkholderiales bacterium | reverse complement strand
ATCTTATTATCCATAGTATAAACGAGCGCTCGCGAATGGTTCGACCTGCCATGCCTTTTCTCCAAGAAATTTCCAACTGCGATCCGACTGCCCGACCGTGCAACTGCGCCGTTCGATCCTGATCACCTTTTTGTCGACCAACTTCACCGTGCTGGTGAGCTTCGGTGTCATAGTCGTGCTGTCACGACTGCTGACGCCGGCCGAAGTGGGCATTTTCTCGATCACGGTCGTGTTCATCAATATCGCGGCGGTATTGCGCGACTTCGGGGTTGCGAGTTACCTGCGCCAGCAAAAAGACCTGACGCGCGAGCAAAGTCGATCAGCCCTGGGCCTCCTCATTACCACCGGCTGGAGCCTCGCGCTATGCCTCTATATCGCCAGCGAGCACCTGGCGAATTTCTATGGTCAGCCCGGTATTGGGTCGGTTCTGCGGGTGCTGACCATCAGCTTCGCACTGATACCTTTCGCTTCCTACTTTCATTCGCAACTGGGGCGCAATCTGCAGGCTGGCAGGCAAGCTGCCGTCAACGCGATCGGCATGGTCGCGCATGCCGTTACCTGCCTGACTCTGGCATTTCTCGGGTTCAGTTACATGTCTCTGGCTTGGGCCAATGTGGCCAATCAGTGCTTTTCCTTGGTGGCCTATTGGTTCCTACGCCCGTCAGGTGTGCCGTTGCTGCCCTCATTTCGCGGGTGGGGGGGAATGGCGAAGTTTGGCGGCAGCACGATGGCAGGTGACCTGGCGGCAGCGGCGAACAATGCACTTCCGGATCTGCTGCTTGGCAAGCTCGCCGGGCCGCACGAGGTCGGGTTGTACAGCCGCGGCAACGGTTTGGTCGGGATGTTCAACCAGATCATCGGCCCGACGGTGAGCTACAACGCATTGCCTTATATGGCGAAAAGCTACCACTCGGCGATACCCTTGGGCCCGATACTGGCCAAGTCGACCATGCTGCTGACAGCGGTCTCCTGGCCCGGATTCGCGGTAATCGCCGTTTTTGGCGAGGACATCATCCGTGTGCTGTTCGGCGCGACCTGGATCGACGCCGCGCCGGTTGTGATGGTCATTTGCATTCAGTCAGCAGTGCGGATCGGCTACTCGATGTTTGGAGCCGCTTTAGTCGCTGTCGGCCGACCGTCCCTGTACGCCTTTCAAACGCTGGTCTCGCTGCTGGCGCGCGTACTGGTGGTTTATGCGGTTGGTGCCGATACGCTGATGGTGTTTGCGATCGCGATCTGCGTTGCCGATATCCTGACCATGCCGATGATCCAGTACATGGCGTCACGGTACATCGGCTACACCCTTCGCATGTCGCTTGCAGCGCATGCCCGCAGCTTGCTGGTGGGCGGCGCATGTCTGGCGCTGGCACTGCTGTTGTCCCATGCAGTGCCGGTTGCCTGGCCTGCCATCTTGCGTCTGGGCATCGTCGGATTCGCCGAAGCCGCGCTGTGGCTGTTCTGCATTCTGTATTTTCGACACCCCTTGGTGGAAGAACTTGGGGTGATCGCGAAGAACCTTGTTCCGGAGAAATTTGTGCCGCAGGTCAAGCGGTTTTTGCAGGGGCGCATGCCGCGCGCGTGAAGTCGCAGGTTTGGCGCCTGCGAACTTGCGACCCCAGCATAAAGCAACCCTCCAGATTATTTTTCCGGCCGCATAAGGTAGCGGATTTGCCAGGCATGGAACAGGCCTGAGAGTCTTCTTTCGTAGAAATCCTGCAGGTGGATGCTCTGATTGATCAGCCGACCGAGCAGCGGCGCGATCAGTTTGTCGATCGCGCCGGAACGATAAAACTCGATAGTCAGTTTGTCGATCCGGAATCTTGCATTGGTGTAGAAGGATGGCACCTTGCGGATCGACGGTTGATTCTCGCGTGCGACGAAATAGTACATCGAGTAGAGCCCGAAAAACCGCACATGCGTGGGATCGGAGAACCCGTACACGTTCGAAAAATGCGGCACGATGATCTCGATCCGGCCATCCGTGCGGGTCAGGCGATGCAGTTCATTCATGAGCGGCAGGAGTCGATCGACGTGTTCCAGAGCGTGCCTGCTGTATATGTGTGATACACAGTTATCCGGCAGCAGATCGAACGGCTGATTCAGGTCGGCGATGATGTCGACGCCTTCCAATGCCAGATGATCCACGGCATAGAAACCTGGACGTCCGGGCCCGCCGCTGCCCAGATCCAGCTTGATGGGTTTGCCTTGGTCGAGATCGCGCGAAACCTGCGGGTTGAGTATTTTCATTCTGATCCCGTTGCTGCGTCGCTCCAGGGAATGCGCCCGCGGCGCAGATGCTCTGGCGTGGTAGCTGCCTGCACTATAGTTGTCCGAACCACCCGGGGCGACGCCAGAACACTCGTTCCTTGATCGAACCGGTGAGACGGTGGGCCAGGCGGTGCATCGGTCGCTGCTGCCAAAGCCGGTAGCGCGGTTCGATTTCTTCACGCAGAAAGTCAGTCCATCGCTGCACAGTGTTCTCCGGGCGGAAACGCGCGACCGCAGAATCGCCCTCGGCCACCAGTGAGCGCCTGAAGAGCGCATCCGACTTCAAGCGTTGCAACGCTTCGTGAACCGCTTCAATGGTCGCGGTCTCAAGATAGTCGATGCCCGGCCTTCCCTCCGCGCGGTAGGAAGTTTCGTGACCCAGCAGCGCCGGAACGCGCGCCAGCCAGGCGTTGTAGAGCTTCAGTGATGGTTTGTTCAATTGCGGGTGGTTGCCGAAACTGCGGATGGCGAGAATCGCGTCAATCCCGCTGAAGTCATGCCAATCCGCCGGCGCCGGGACCGTGATCGAAAGGCCCAAGGATGCCAGTCTTGCACGAAACGCGGGGCTGGTGAGTTGCGCGTCTAAGTTCTGCGGATAGCCGAAGTAGCCAATCGTATCGAATCTGTCGCCACGCGAGGCGTCGCGCGGTATCAGACCCACTTGCGGCCACGGCGGCATGTATTGTTGCGCCAGTCCGAGCGGCAGCTTTTGCACAGGATTGTGGGTGACATGGAACTGAGCATAAGGGTGCGGATACTCGCGATCGACCAGCAGGACCACCAGGAAAAGCTTGCGCCCTGGCTTGAGTCCGTATTCGAGGCAATCCATGTGGCTGATCAGGATCCCCTCGGGCGGCAGCCGGTTGACCAATTCGACGCCGATACCCGCCGCCTTCAGGTAGAGGTAAGTCTGCAGTACCCAGTGATACTTGCCCCAGTATTCGTGCAGCCCTGCGGCGGCTGTTTGCCATTGCCAATACGCATCGATCGACTCCGGCACTGAGGTGAAGACAGCGTCGCTGATCGGTATAAAAAATCGCACTTTTGCTGGCAAGTCAGTATTCCGTGAGCCGGTTCTGGCTTGGTATGGTCGACAGCGCGTGGCAAAACCCGGGATCACACATGGCTAATGTCGGTTAGCGGCGAATGCGCCGGTATTGGCCACCAGGCTCGCGTGGGGCGTGGATGCTTTTCTCATGATCGATGCTCGCGATTTCTGTGCCGATCGCCTGCGCTTCGGGCAAGGGTACGCAAACCAAGAAAGCAGCAATAGAGCATCCACTTGAATCCAAAACCCACGGCGAGTGCTTCGCGTGCAAACGCAAACGCATCGCGTGCACGATCCGCATTCGCAAGATCGTATGTGATGTTGCGCAAGGTGTAGGCCTGCTGCTTTGTGGCCGCTTCGCGCAAGACGCGGTTGCGGCTGAACAGGCGCGCCTTGTTGTAAATATAGGTGCGGCAGAACATTTTCTCGAGATACGTCGTGCGGGTGGATGCATTCGCCTTCTTGCTCGGATCGGGAACCACATGGCGAGAGACAACGCCGGGGAAATACAGGATGGCGCTGGCCTGGTCGATATGCCGAAGATAGAAATCGCGGTCGTTCTCGTAGCGAATGAAGCG
>JAYVWK010000511.1:0-4783 GCA_043786185.1 Burkholderiales bacterium | reverse complement strand
CTCGGTTACGAAGACATCGAGATGGTGGGCGTGGCGACCGGCGAGGAGGCGCTGGCTGCGATGCTCGATCAGTCCTTCGACTGCGTCGTGCTCGATCTGCGTCTGCCCGACATGAGTGGCTTCGAGTTACTGGAGAAAGTGCAGGCGCATCCGGCGCTGGCGGATCTGCCCGTGGTCGTTTTCACCGGCAAGGACCTAAGCTCAGCGGAGCAGACACAGCTCAAGGCTATGGCAAAAAGCATCGTCCTCAAGGACGTCCAGTCGCCAGAGCGGCTACTGGACGAAACCGCGCTTTTCCTGCATCGCGTGATCACCGATCTGCCGCCGGAAAAACAAGAAATGCTCGAACGGCTTCACGGCTCCAACGAAGCCCTGCGCGGTCGCAAAGTTCTCGTGGTGGATGACGACGCGCGCAACATTTTCGCGCTTACCAGCCTGCTGGAGAATCAAGATATGGACGTCATCAGCACGACCAGTGGACGCAGCGCCATCGAGATCGTCGAAAATACGCCCGACCTGAGCATAGTGCTGATGGACATCATGATGCCTGACATCGACGGTTACGAGACAATGCGTGAAATCCGCAAAAAGCTTAAACGTCATGACCTGCCGATTCTCGCGCTTACCGCCAAAGCCATGAAAGGCGACCGCGAGAAATGCCTGGATGCCGGCGCCAGCGACTATATTGCAAAGCCGGTGAACACCGACCAACTTCTTTCGCTTATGCGCGTCTGGATGTTTCGATGAAATCAATCGTGGCAAGCCTGCCCGGACCGGTAATGAGCATTCACCCCGGTGCAGCGCTAACGAGCGGCACGGCGTCCGTCCCACATTCCCTACGTGGCGTTGACGACTCCGATCCGGCGGCCCCATGTCATGAAGACGCTATCAACATTCTGATCGTCGACGATGAACCGAGAAACCTCACCGTTCTCGAATCGATTCTGGACAACGGCGCTTACCGGCTGGTTCGCGCCCATAACTCCGACCAGGCGCTGCTCGCGCTGGTGGTTGACGAATTCGCGCTGCTCATTCTCGATATCCGCATGCCCGGCATGACCGGCTTTGAGCTTGCGCAGTTGATCAAAGCGCGCAAGAAGACCTCCCAAGTACCTATCATCTTCCTCACCGCCTACTATAACGAAGACCAGCACGAGCTTGCAGGGTACGATACCGGCGCAGTGGACTATCTGCACAAGCCGGTAAACCCGGCCATCCTGCGCTCGAAGGTCGCCGTCTTTGCAGATCTGTACAAAAAAAACCGCGAGTGTGGGATGGCCAACCGCGCTCTGCTCGCCGAAGTGACCGAGCGCCGCCGTGCTGAAAATCGACTGCGCGAACTCAACGATACCCTCGAGCAGCGCGTGATTGAGCGCACGGCGGCGCTAGAGGTCAACAACAATGCCTTGAATGAGGCAGTTACCCTCGCAAGAAAAGCCAACCTGGCGAAGTCGGATTTTCTGTCCAGCATGAGTCATGAACTGCGCACGCCTCTCAATGCGATCCTCGGCTTTGCCCAACTCATGGCCTCCGCGTCGCCGCAGCCAACGGCCACTCAAAAGGACCGCCTCGATCACATTGTCAAGGCGGGATGGTATCTGCTGGAGTTGATCAACGAACTCCTCGATCTCTCGTTGATCGAGTCCGGCAAACTTGCGTTGTCGACAGAGCCGATATCGCTTTGCGATGTCATGCGCGAATGCCAGGCCATGATCGAACTACAAACGCAAACACACGGCATCAGCGTGACCTTTCCGCAACCCGATATCACCTACATAGTCGAAGCCGATCACACTCGGGTAAAGCAGATTCTCCTCAACATGCTTTCCAACGCGATCAAATACAACAAAGTAGGAGGAAGCATCGAGGTGGGGTGCATTAGGAGTACCGCGAGACGCATACGCATTACGGTCAAGGACACCGGCGACGGTTTGGCGCCGGATCAATGCGCGCAGCTTTTCCAGCCGTTCAATCGCCTCGGCCAAGAAACCGGAAGCGTGAAAGGCAATGGGATCGGTCTCGCGTTGTGCAAGCGGCTGGTTGAATTGATGGGAGGGACAATCGGCGTGGAAAGCACGGTCGGCGAGGGTTGCATGTTCTGGTTTGAACTGGACATGGTGGCGCAATCAGGGCGGCTGTGAGTTGTAGAGTTCAACGGGCCAAGGCGCGTGGCCGACAAGCTGCGCGCCGGCGGTTATTGCGGTTACATCAATCTCAACCTGATCGCCAACGAAGAGGGCCTTTGGCCGCTCGAGCTCACCAGCCGATTCGGCTACCCCGGCTATGCGATCTGTAGCGCGCTGCATCTGGAAAGCCGGGACGCGATTTTCATGAAAATGCTGGGGCGCACCGCGCACGGCATCGAAACCCGCGCCGGCTATGCCGCCGGTATCGTATTGACCGTGCCGCCGCTCCCGTACAGCCATGGATATGCTGAAATTTCCAAAGGCCTGCCGCTGTGTTTTCGCCATCCGATGACAAGCGCACAGCGCAGACACCTGCACCTGTGCGAGGTGGCGACTGTGCAAGGGCAACTGGTCGCAAGCGGCGGCAGCGCTTGCATCGCTGTGGCAACCGGGGCCGGCGATTCGCTCGCGGCAGCCCGGCAAAACGCCCAGGCCATGGCGCGGCAGGTGGTGATGCCAAACCTGCGCTATCGAGGCGACATCGGGCAAAGCTGATCGATCGCGATTTTGCGACCCTGCAGAAGCAGGACTATCTGCCGTCGACACTCGCGCTTTGACGCACCGCCCGCGCGGCAATACCGGCTCCAAGCTTGAAGTGCGCACGGTAGCGCGCGAAGCAGCGCGCACCGCTTACCAGTCGCAGCAACGCACCTTCGGCGATGGCACGCGCGCATTGCGGGTGCCCGGTCACCAGGGAATGGATCACCTCTACGTTCCAGGTCTTTGAATGTTGAATATCCAGGCCCGCATGCAGTTGAAAATACTTCCTCGCCGCTGTCGGCGCGCCCAGGCGCAACAGCCCCTGATTGACCAGTGTGGCACGCCCCGGCGCGGTCATTTCGATCGCTCCCAGCGCGCCTATCGATTGGTAGGCGTAGCGCCGATTGGCGGCCAAGCCGACCATTAAATTGGCCAGCGCCAGCGACTCCCAGCAGGTATGGGCGGTTGAGGGCGCGAGTTGCAGTTCGTCGACCAACGTGGCCAGCATCGGCCCGTGCATGCCGCGCGCGTGACCACGCCCCATTTCATCCCAGAAATTGCGCGCCATTTCCAGCTTGGCGCGCACCGGGAACTTCACCTGGGTCAAGGCTACGAGATCCTCGAAGCCGGCTTCGCCGGCCGCTTCCTGGGTCAAGAACCACCGCATCTGGGTCTGATTCGCGAATTTTGCCAGCCACGGAAACAGGGCATCCGCCTGGCCTGGCCCGCTGTCGCGCAATGTCTCGAACCAATTGGCGAATCCGTCGGCATCGTCTGGCGCCTGGGCCGCCCAATGGTCGATAGCGACGCGCTCGCTTTCGATAAAGTGTCCTTCGGCCACGCGGGATTCCATTTCCGCATGTATGTCGTCGATCCAGTGCTCGCCAATCAACCCCGGCGCCAGCCTTTGCTCGTTGAACCCGGCAAGGCGCACATGGAAGGCATGCGCGAACTCGACATCCGAAAGGTAATACCCTGAGTTAAGCATCAAAGCTCCAACTGCTGAGTGGGTGGGCGTACGCAGCGCATTGTCAAAAGCCGCGCACGCCGGCACGCGGCATGTCGGCCAAGATCGCGTCGAAAATCGTTCCGATCAGCTTCGTGCGCGCCATCGATTCGTCGTTGCGGGGAGCACACGCGTGCGGCAACCGCGTGCTCGCGCCGGTGCATGGCGCCGCTTCCGAATTGCCCCGCTCCACTACGTCGTTCGCTTGCTTTAGCATCATGGCAATCGCTTTCAAAGTTGGACTGCCCGCGTGAAGCTTGGCGATGCGGCCAGCAATTCATCGATGATCCCGGGTGGCGCCCGTAAAGGCTCGCGGCAGGCTCGTGTGCTGCCATCATCAAGTCCGCGGTCGATCCTGTCCGTGCGCCAGCTAACCTCGCAGGCCGCATGCGGAAAATTCCAGTCAAGGCGACCGGCCGGGAAGTCCAGACGATGCGGCAGCCAGCCCGAAGGAAGACCTGGTGCGTCGATCAAAAACGATCGAGCACAGCCTTGCCGGCGGCACATGCCAGCGCGCTGACCAAGCTGCCCCAGGCGACATCGATCAGCGACAAGCCAATCGGCCAGGCTTTGAGCGTAGCCAGGTTGGTCAGATCGTAGGTGGCATAGGCGAAGAAGCCGAACAAGGCACCGGTGGTAAGGGTTCTGCCCCATCCGATGCCCGCGGTTGGCAGCACCGCGAAAAGCAGCAATCCCAGCGGAAAGAGCAGATAGAACAGCAGCGCAGCCAGCAGATTCGGCTGTGCCGCCATCAGGTGGCCGATGCCGGCCTGATACAGCGGCTTGGCGATCACGCCAAGCCACACCAGATCGATGGCCAGGAGCGCCACTACGGTGGCGGCATAGCTTGCGAGATATTTGGTCATCGGTGCGGCTCTGGGTCTGGCAGGTGGCGAAAGCGAGAGCGCTGCCATGTGCCGCATGTGCCGACCTCGCTTCACGGCTGGGCACTCACGCGCCAGACCGCGTTGCCGACATCATCGGCCACCAGCAGCGCGCCCTGGCGGTCGAGCGCCACGCCCACCGGGCGGCCGCGCGCCTGACCCTGGGCGTCGAGGAAGCCACCGAGCACCTCCTGCGGCGCACCGGCGACCGGTGTGCCGCCGGTGAA
>JAYVWK010000510.1:0-2671 GCA_043786185.1 Burkholderiales bacterium | reverse complement strand
GGGAAGGGATTCGGTGCGCGCGCCGCGACGCGCGCGCCCTCGAACCTCAGGTCATCCTGCGGCTCACGCGCCTGATTGCGCTGCCGCGTGATTTGCACCGTCGGCCCCTCGCTGATATCGACTAAGCACACATCACCATCATTCAATGCCACTAAAGCCCAGCCGCATTCGCTGGCCCAGGCGACGCGACGGGCACTGCCATTGAGCATGGTGGCCCCTGCCGTCCCGGTGTGCTTGATCGAATTGTCCCGGCCTTCGTCGATCAGGGCGATCGGGCCGGCGGCCATCTCGATGCCGGCTTTCCCCAGCATCAGTGCGGCAATCATGGTTTCAGCCAGCGGCAGCGGCACCTGGTGATACCCCAGTGCGCGCAATATCGGATACGCCTCGCTCCAGCTGGCGCCGATGCCGCCGGCCGCTTCCGGTGCCAGGGCCAGGTCGAGACCGTTTTCGACCACCAGTTGCCATAGCCGCTGCGGCTTCTCCCCCTGCTCGAAGCGCTCGAGGAGGGCGCGGTTGACGTGGTCGCCGAACAGGCGCGCGGCGGTTTGTTCAATCATCGAGTCGTTCATCGCAGGCCCAATCCCTTGGCAATGATGCCGCGCAGAATTTCACGGGTGCCGCCGCGCAAGGAAAACGAGGGCACGGCCAGCGCCGTGTATGACATGGCCTGGGCCAGTGGCGAACCCGCTGGCGCCACGCCGCCATATAGATCGTGCGCGATGTCCGGCATGGCCTGTTCCACCAGTGCCCCCTGGTCCTTCACCAGCGCGGCCGCCAAAGCCGGGTTTTCACCGCGCGCCAGCATGCCCGATACGCCAAGGGACATCTGGCGCAAGGTGGCATAGCCCGCGGCGATGCGGCCGATGGCCACCGCCTGGCGCTGATTGTCGGGTGACGCTTCATCGATCATTTCAAGCAGCAACTGGGTCGAGCTCAGGTAGCGCTCAGGCCCGCTGCGTTCGAACGCCAGTTCGCCCGATACCTGGTTCCAGCCATCGCCCTCGACGCCGATCAGGCATTCATGCGGCACCAGTACATCGTCGAAAGTGACTTCGTTGAAATCGTGCTCGCCCAGCTGGTTGACGATCGGGCGCACCGTCAGTCCGGGGGTTTTCATGTCGACCAGCAGTTGCGACATGCCGGCATGGCGGGTTTCGCCCTGGGTGCCGGTACGCACCAGCGCGATCATGTACTGCGCCACGTGCGCGCCGGAGGTCCAGACCTTGCGCCCGTTGATCACCCAGCCGGCATCGGTGCGCACTGCGCGGGTGCGGATCGAGGCTAAGTCCGAACCTGAATCCGGCTCGCTCATGCCGATGCAAAAATACGTCTCGCCGCGCGCGATTCGTGGCACGATGCGCGGCGCCAGCACCTCCGGCGACAGGCGCATCAGAAGCAGGGCGCTCTGCCGCTCCGCCACCCAGTGCGCGCCCACCGGGGCGCCGCAGGCCAGCAACTCCTCTAACACCACATAGCGCTCAAGCGTTGTGCGCTCGTGTCCGCCATAGCGCCTGGGCCAGGTCATGCCGATCCAGCCGCGCGCGCCCAGCTTGCGGCTGAACGCGGGATCGCGTCCCGACCAGTTGCGCACCCGTTTGGAGGCCGGAAAGTCGGCCAGTGTTTCGGCGATAAAAGCCCGCACCTCGGCGCGCAGGGTTTCACATTCCGGCGGCAGGTTGCACGGATCGATGGTGACGGCTTGCATCTGGACACTCCTTGCTTGGGGCTCTGGCGGTCACAACACAGGCGCCATTCCCGGACGCTCATTCTGCAATACATTTGTTTGTCGGGCAACAAACTTTATGCTAGCCTGCTCGCGCACTTGTTTCGCCTGGATCCTTTGCATTCCCGCGTCGCATGGCCGCTGCGCGTGGTTTCTCCCGCTTGCCTTTCGCATCGCACGCCCACAACATGATTGCCTCCAATCGTCCGCCCGCCCCAGTTCCCCATACCGGACCCTTGAGCGGTGTGCGCGTGCTCGATTTGACCTCTGTGGTGCTGGGGCCATTGGCGACGCAAATCCTAGGCGATTTCGGCGCCGATGTGATCAAGGTCGAGAGCCTTGAGGGCGACCTGATGCGTGCCAACGGCGTTTCGCGCAATCGCGGCATGAGTTCGATTTTTCTGGCTCTCAATCGCAACAAGCGTTCGCTGGCAATCGACCTCAAGACACCCGAGGGGCTGGATGCGATGAAGCAACTGTTGGGTGGTGTCGACGTGCTGGTGCACAACATGCGCGTGGCGGCGATCGAGCGCCTGGGCCTGGGCTATGCGGCGGTGGCAGCGCTCAACCCGAACATCGTATACGCCGTCGCTACCGGTTTCGGTCAGGACGGGCCGGACGCCAATCGTCCGGCCTTCGATGACGTGATCCAGGCCGCTTGCGGCATGGCGTCTTTGATCGGCCATGAGCGCGCAATCCCCGATTTCGCGCCCACCCTGATGGCCGACAAGACCACCGGCATGGCTTTGGTCAACGCGGTGCTGGCGGCGCTGTTTCACCGCGAACGCAGCGGCCAGGGCCAATATGTGGAAGTGCCGATGCTTGAAACCATGGTGGCTTTCACCTTGGCCGAACACCTGGGCGGCCTTTCCTTCGAGCCGCCCACGGCCAAGGCGGGCTATGCGCGCATCCTGGCCGGTGGCCGCAAGCCGGCACCCACGCGCG
>JAYVWK010000509.1:0-3014 GCA_043786185.1 Burkholderiales bacterium | reverse complement strand
TCGAGCGCATCGAGAAAATGGGCCTGGTGCCGCTGATGGCAACGCCCGAGCAGATGCGCAACATGATCCGCACCGAGGGTGCCGCCTGGGCGGCGGTGGTGCGCGCGGCCAACATAAAAGTGGAATAAGCGACGACGTTTTTTCGCTGCGGCGGCCGTGCAGCCCGCCGCGGGCGTATCGACCTACCCGGGCGCCGGCCGCGCGCCGGGCCAGCGCGGCAGCGCCGACAACAACTGCAGCACACCTGCCGCCAGGCCCAAGCCCGCGCCCAGCTGCACCGCCAGCGCATACGAACCATACTGGTCGAACAAGGCACCGCCGCCGAAAGCGCCCAGTGCGCTGCCGAGCTGGTGGCTCATGAAGGCGATGCCGCCGATCATCGCCTGCCATTTGAGGCCGAACATCTCGACCACCATGCCGGAGACTAAGGGTGCCACGCCCAGCCACAGAAAGCCCATGATGGCGGCGAACAGAATGGTCGAATCGGCCGTTGGCAGCGTGGCGAAATACCAGATCAGCGCGAGCGAGCGCACGATGTAGATCATGCCCAGCAGCATCGGCTTGCTGAAGCGCCCGCCGGCCCAGCCAAAGAAAAGGCTGCCCAGCACATTGAAGCCGCCGATGGTTGCCAGCGCCTTGGCCGAAAGCATCGGGTCCTGGCCGCACAGCGCAAGATAGGAGGGCAGGTGGGTGGTGAGGAACACCAGTTGCAAGCCGCACACGAAATACGCGGTCGCCATGATCATGAACGGGCCGTGCCGGAACGCGCTCAGCAGGGCCGCCTTGCCGGAAATGCTGTCGGTGCTGTGGGCGCTGGCCGGTGCGATCGCCACCCGATCGACGCGGCCGGCGATCCAGGCTGCGGGAATGATGATCATCGCCAACACGACGAAGCCGTAGACGCCGGCACGCCAGCCATATTCGGCATTGAGTGCCTGGCCGATCGGCGCGGCGATCATCGGCCCCACCGATCCGGCCGCCGAAACGATGCCCAGCACGAAGCTGCGCTGGGCCGCCGACACCGGGCGCGACGCCACCGCCATCGCCATGCCCGAGCCGACGCCGGCCAGCGCGACGCCGATCAGCACGCCGGCACCCAGCATCACGCTGAAATAGCCACTGGCCGTGGCCAGGAACAGGAGCCCCACCACGTACAGCACGGCGGCGCCGGTCATCACCTCACGAAAGCCGTAACGCACCGCCCACGCCCCGGCGAGCGGCTGGGCAAAACCCCACACCAGGTTTTGCACCGCGATGGCCATGGTGAAATCGGCCACCGCGATCGACAAGTCCTTCACCGCCGGCTGCATGAACAGGCCCAGGCTCTGGCGCAGGCCCATGGCCAGGGTGAGCAGGAGCGAGGCGCCGATCAGGATGGCGGTATGGGAACGCAGGGGGCTGCTGTTGGGCACGTGAGGCCTTTGCGGCTTGTGAGCACGCATAGTAGGGCGTTCCGGCAGCGGCTGCTACTCGGATAGGGCCGGGCGCGATGGTTCAAGGCGGCTTTTGTAGAATACGATCATGCATCGCAAGCGGATGGCTTCACTCCGACTGCGGCAATATTCCAACCCTTCAGGATCAAGCCCGCCCATGAGCGCCATCCGCTATGAAGTACGCGACCAGGTCGCCGAAATCCTGCTCGACAATCCGCCGGTCAATGCGCTTGATCGTGCGCTGATGGACGATCTGCTCGCTTGCTTGCAGCGCGCCGGCCGCGACAATGAGGTCGGCGCGGTCATCATCGCCAGCGCCGTGCCGGGGCGCTTTTGTGCCGGGCTTGCACTCGGCACCTATCTGGAAAGTTCGCCTGCCGAAGCGCGTGCCATGGTCGAGCGCCTGTATGCGCAACTGTGCGACATCCAGTTCAACCTGGGCAAGCCCTCGATCGCGGCGATCAGCGGCGCGGCGCGCGGTGGCGGCATGTCGCTGGCGATTTCCTGCGACATGATCGTGGCGGCCGACAACGCCACCTTCGGTTATCCGGAACTGGAGATCGGCCTGTTGCCGGCGATCCACTACACGCACCTGCCGCGCATTGTCGGCCGTTACCGCGCCTTCGATCTGCTGTTCACCGGCAGAACCTTCGGCGCGCACGAGGCGCAACAGATCGGCCTGGTCAGCCGCGCGGTGCCTGAGGCGAATGTGCTGGAAGAGGCCAGGTCACTGGCGCGGCAATTCGCGGCCAAGTCGCCACAGTTGATGCGCATGGGCCGGCAGGCCTTCATGCAGGCGATCGATTCGGGTTACCGAAGCGGCGTGGCCGGCGCGGTCAACCTGATCGGCGCGGTGATGGGCACCGACGATTCGCGCGAAGGCCTCAGCGCCTTTGTCGAGAAACGTAAACCGGTATGGCAGAAGCGCTAGGCGATGTGCAGTGAAACAATACACAAAAATCAACGGAGACAAGAGATGAAACACCAGCGAATCGGCCTAAGCAACGCGCTGTGTGCCGGCCTGGTTGTAATCGCTGCACTGGCATCGGCCGCGGTTTTCTCGCAGGACTACCCGGCGCGGCCGATCAGCGTTGTCGTGCCCTATCCGGCAGGCAGCTTCACCGACAACGTGATGCGGCCGGTGGCCGCCGCGCTTAGCCGGTCGCTGGGCCAGAATGTGGTGATCGACAACCGCGTTGGCGCACAGGGCGTGGTCGGCACCCAGTTCGCCGCCCGCGCCCGCCCGGACGGCTACACCCTGTTGATCGGCTCCAGCACATCGCTGGCGGCCAATGTGGGCCTGTTCAAATCCTTGCCCTACGATCCTCTCAAGGACTTCCAGCCGGTGGCAGGTCTCGCCTATACCTCGATGATGTTCATGGTGCGCCCGGATTCGCCGGCCCGCGACCTGAAGTCATTTCTGGAACTGGCGCGCAGGGAGGCCAACCCGATGCCGGCCGCTATCGGCTCGTCCAGCGCGCAGGTGGGCTTAGCCTTGCTGGCCAAGGTGAGCGGGGTGAAGTTCACGCCGATTTCCTACAAGGGCACGCCACAGGTGGTCACCGACCTGATTGGCGGAGT
>JAYVWK010000508.1:0-3235 GCA_043786185.1 Burkholderiales bacterium | reverse complement strand
AAACCTAAGCCTTCATCTTTTAGCATCCTTGCGAATGCCCTCACTCAAAACAATTTCCAAGGAAATTACTTCTTTGTGAGTCCTGCTGTATTACTCGAGTATCACCCAAAATCAAATACTTGCGTATCTGACCCCGGGTGTCCCCAGCAGCAGCACCCACCTCTATCGGCTGTTTGATTTTTAAAGAACAATTCGTTTGCTAAACTTGGTTGCGGGGGTAGGATTTGAACCTACGACCTTCGGGTTATGAGCCCGACGAGCTGCCAGACTGCTCCACCCCGCGTCCGAGAAGCAAAGAGGAGCGATTATACTCACGAATTGCCTCTAGCGTCAACCATAAGCCTCTTCCAACCCACGGTAAATTTGTTCTCAAGTTCTGCGTGACCCAGTTACCGAGTTGTTTGTCATGCGCAAATAGTCGAAGACCAGGCGAGTACGGAAGCAGAGTTTGCGCATCATCTCGGCGATGGATTGAGCGGGTTTCTGGAAGGACTTGAGGATGCCAATTGCAAAGCGTCGAAGGCGGGTGATGTTTTCCGGGCCGAAGCCGGCGCGGATACGGCTGCGATCCTCATCGTAGTTCCAGTCGATGATGTAATGAACGCTCTCGATACTCCAGTGCCTGCGATTAACGGCCAGCACCCGTTGCGGTGATGCTTCTTGCGGAGTGCGACTCGTGATCCCCAGCGCGATCTCACGCGAGTACTCGCCGGTTTTTTTCTCGATAGATTCGCGCTCGATCAGAAATACCTGGCCGACGTGGGGGAAGTCCAGGTAAGCATTGAGCGCCGTACTGCACCCAATGCGCCGTGTCTCGATGCGACCGTGATCGGGTGGCGAGACTTCGACGAAGTCGGCGGCGGCGCGCTTCTCAAACAGCAACGCGATATCGCGTTGCAGCGTTGCCTGGTTGCTCTTGACCGTAAAATGATAGTGCGCTTGGCGCAGGACGATATAGGTTGCCAATGCGCGCTGGGTCAGCAGGGCATCGCCCGTGACATCCTTACCGGCGATGTCACAGCTTTCAAGCAAGGGAATGGCCATGCCAATTTCGTTGGTGCGCTTCGCCTCATCACTACCCTCTACGGGTAAGGTTCCGACTTTTTTTGGGCGTAGCAGGTCTTCGAGTCATGCCCCACCACGCTCATGATGTGCGTTTGACGTCCGGCTTCGTCGATGGCGTTTTTCATGGTCTTGCCATCCATTGCCAGTGCATCGTCTTGCACCCCCCAGGCCCGCCTCCAGGTATTGAGCGCCCGATCCAGTACCCCCGGCGGGGTGCGTACCAGGCAATCGCGAATGACGAATTGGCTGGGGACGATATAGCGTCCCATCTCACGCCGACAGCCGAGGCGTTCACGGGCTTTCTGTCCCAAGGACTCGGCCCAATCGGAGATGGCCTTGTAACCTTGCATGCCGCACAGCATGGCGCCGGTCGCGATACCCAGCACTACGGGCAGGCGGTGGCGTCGCCCCTGTGGGCGGCGTGGATCGGTAATGAGAGTGAAGCACAGCGGTAGCGAGCGCATCTGGTCGGCATTGAGCATGATCTTAGGGGCTCCTGTGAGTTGAAGGTGATTCCAGTTAGGGTCGGTGAGTTGTGCGCGGGGATCGCGGCACAAGGGGCGCACAAAGACCCGCTTGGGGGCAGAGGCGATAGCGCTGTAGCCTTTTTTGGTGCGTCGATACCCTTGGGTTAGTCCCAGTTCCATCCAGCTGGCCGCGCGATATACGCCGCCATGGAAGCGCTCGGGATCGACAAAGGTTTCCAGCAGTAGCAAGGGATGGCCGAAGCGTGCTTGCCAATCGGCCACGACCCGCAAGCAGGTCAGCGACAGCACCCGCGAGCCGATATTGGGCCGATGCCAGTCGGGCAGGATCAAGAAGCGACTGTTGTTGGCGATCAGCTTGAGTCGGCCATACTGCGAGCGAAAGTCCCAGCCTATCCAGCGATCACGCACGCCGCATTTCAGGGCTGCGGCCGATAAACTCAGTTGCGCCACCCACTGGTCGCGCCAGGTCGCGACATACCACAGCGTCTCGCCGATCTTGGGTAGCGCACCAAGATAGTGGTGCTGCGCCATCTGCTCTTGATAGCGCCCCTCCTCAATGCGCTCCACTGGGCGCACTTGAAGCGCCGATAACGCTTCGTTTGTAAATTCCACCGATTCCATCCGGTGATTTATACCGGGAATCTTTGGCGTTGTCCAGCCTGTTATGCTAACCCCTTGGTTTCGACAACTATTCTCGGGAGGACATATTCACCCTGTCTTCCAACCCAGGATGAATTTGTTCTACCCCGATTTATCCTGCTGCCCGCCGTGTAGAGTTTTTCGTCATTCGCAGGTAGTCAAAGACTTGGCGGATATTGCGGTTCAATCTGCGCATTTTTTCGGCGACGCTGGTTATTCCGTTCGAGAAGGATTTGACGATTCCGATAGCAAAGCGACGTAGTCGCGTGACGTTGGCCGGGCCGTGTCCGGTGCGAATGCGGGAGCGGTCTTCGTCGAACACCCGATCAAGAATATAGTGGCAGCTATTCTCGATAGCCCAGTGGCCGCGATTGGTGGCGAGCACGCCTCTGGCATCAGCTTGATCGGGAGTTTGACTGGTGATGCCAAGAGCGGTCTCGAGCGTGCGTACGCCGCTTTTTTTGTGGACCACCTCGCGTTCGATCATAAAAGCCTGACCAACATGGGGGAAGTCAAGATAGTCGTTTATCGCGGTCGTGCACCAGATGCGGCGCGTTTCAATCCGACCGTGATCCGGCGGCATGATGTCCACATGATCGGCTGCGCCACGCTACTGGAACTGCGCCGCGATATCGATTTCCAGTGTGATGATGTGCGTTTGCCGCCCCGCCTCATCAATCGCATTCTTCATCGTCTTGCCATCAATGGCAAGGCTCTGATCGGTCTGTCCATAGTCTGCATTCCAGCGTTGCAACGCGCGGTCAAGCGCATCGGGATCAACGCGCACCAGCACGTCGCGAATAATACTTTCGCTAGGCACAAGCCGCACCCGGTTCTCGATGCGGCAACCAAAGCGCTGGCGCGCCTTGTCGCCCAAGTCCTGCGCCCAGCCAGCGATGGCCTTGTAGCCGTCCATGCCGCACAGGGTCGCACCGGCGGCGATGGCCAAGACGATGGGAAGCGGGTGACGCCTACCCTGCGCACGGCGCGGATCGTCGATGTCCTTAAAGTATTGCGGCAAGGCGAGCATGTATTTGGCGTTA
>JAYVWK010000507.1:0-2883 GCA_043786185.1 Burkholderiales bacterium | reverse complement strand
CGCGGTGATCAACAAGCGCGCCGGCGGCATGGGCCTGATCTCGGGGCGCAAGGCGTTCCAGAAGCCGATGGCCGACGGCGTGGCCTTGCTCAATGCGATCCAGGATGTGTATTTATCCAAAAGTATCGACGTCGCCTGAGCCTCGCAGCAACGCCACGCAGCGGCACACCGCATCAGCCCGCGCCCACTCACACCTCGAGAATGAACTTGCCGAAATGCCGGTTCTCGCGCATCGCGCGCTGCGCCTCATAGGCCTCGGCCAAGGGGAACACACGATCGACTGGCATGGTGATGCTGCCCGCCGCCACAACAGCCTGCAAATCGCCCCATGCCTGGTGCACCAGGGCGGCGAATTGCTCGACGCTACGCATGCGAAACGAGGCCCCCAGCAGTTGCAACCGCTTTTTCGAAAGCAGGTCCAGATCGAGCGCGCCTGACGCGCCGCCCATGCGGCCGATCTGCACCCAGCGCGCGCCCACCGCTGCCAGCGCCAAATGATCCTCGATCGACTTGGCGCCGATCATGTCGATGATAACGTGCGCCCCTTCGCCGCCGCTGGCCTTCAGCATTGCCTCGGCGACAGCGCCCTGCGCATAATCGATCGGGTGGGTGATGCCGACAGCCGCAAGGCGGGGAATCTTCGCGGAACTGGCTGTACCGGCCACAATGCCTGCGCCCAGCAGGCGCGCGATCTGCGCCGCCGCGATGCCCACACCGCTGGCCGCGCCCTGAATGAAGATGGTCTCGCCGCGTTGCAGGCGCCCGTTGGTCACCACCGCATCGTGCGCCGTGAAAAGGGCGACCGGCAAGGCCGCCGCCTGCACCCATGACAAGGCATCCGGGATACGCACCGCCAGGCGATGATCGATCAGCACCTGCTCGGCATAGGCGCCCGAAGGCATGCCCATGACCCGCTCGCCGATCGACCAGCCGGCAACCGCGCTGCCGACAGCAACGACTTCCCCGGCAGCTTCGAGCCCGGCAATCGGATGCGGCGGCTTGGTCGCCACCCGTTCATAGTGGCCGGCATTGCGCCCGAGGTCGGCGCGGTTGAGCCCGGCCGCACGCACCTTGAGCAAGAGGTCGTGCGATCCAGGCACGAGGTCGGGCAGGTCGGCGAAACGCAATTGCGCGCGGCCGTCCCGTTGTTCGATCAGCCAGGCTTTCACCGGTTTCTCACTCCTTCACAAAGACAAAAGGGCACCACTACGTTGCGCGTCGCCTCAAGCAAACACATTCGAACGAGGCTCACTCTCAACAGGTTACGGTTACTGGTTACTTCTTGGATGCGACGCCGACTGCCAGCGAACTCAGCGCTCCACCTTCACGGCATGATCTCGCCGCCATTGGGATGCAGCAACTGCCCGCAGAAGTAACGCGCATCATCGGACGCCAGAAACACGAAGGCCGGCGTCATGTCTTCAGGCATCCCCAGGCGCTTCAAGGGCAGGCTGGCGGCATGCGCCGACTTGACTTCATCCGGCAGCGGGTCGAAGCCGGTATCGACCAGCCCAGGCGCCACACCATTGACCAGCACGCCATGGGGCGCCATTTCCTTGGCCAGTGCGCGGGTAAAAGCGATCAGGCCGCCTTTGGCTGCCGAGTAGGCGGTGTAATTTTCGCGCCCGATGTAGCCCAGTTGCGAGCACAGGTTGATGATGCGTCCCGACTTTCGCGCCATCATGTGGCGCGCCGCGGCGCGCGAGCACAGGAAGCCGCCGCGCAGGTGCACCGACATCATGTTGTCCCAGTCGCCCATGCTCATCTCGACAATCGGCTGCGGGCGCTGGATGCCGGCGTTGTTGACCAGGATATCGAGGTGGCCGAAGGCGGCGATCACCTGCGCGAAACCGGCCTCGACCTCTGCCTCATTGGTGACGTCGCATTTGAGCGCCAGCGCTCGAACGCCGCGTGCCTCGATCGCGGGCACCAGGCTTTTGGCTTCATCCTCGCGCGCAATGTAGAAAATCGCAATGTCCGCGCCTTCATCCGCATAAGCCAGCGCCACTGCGCGCCCGATGCCGGTATTGCCGCCGGTGATGAGCGCGGTGCGCCCGGCCAGCCGTTTCGAACTCATCTAACCTCCCTGAAAAGACGGCCCCAGCCTGCCACCCGCCCGGGGTCGACGCCGGCTAATTTGAGGCATTTCCAAACCGCGGTTGAAATGCTGTCGTAGATCGGAATGCCGATCTCGCGTTCCAGTTGCTCCACCAGGGGCGCCGCCTTCAGGTTGGTGCACAGGGGAATGATCGCCTGCGGCTTCGCCTTGGCCACGTCCCGCACCATCGCCACAATCTCGTCTTCGGTCACCTCCGAGAACGAAAAGTTGTGCGATAGCCCCAAGTGGCGCTCGGCCACCACATTGAAACCGGCACGCGCGTAGTTGGCGTCGATGCGCGCCTGCACATCGTCGGTGTAAGGCGTGACGAACGCGATATCGCGCGCGCCGGTGAGTCCCAGGATCTCGTTGATTGCCAGCACCGAGGTGCCGGCCGGAATGCCGGTGCGCTCGGTGATGCGCTGGCACAGTTTTTCGTCGGTGTCGAAACCCAGCCAGGACGACGAGGTGCCGTTCCAGGCGATCGCATGCAGTTCGGCGTCGGCCAGCAGTTCGGCTGCAGCCAGGATGTTGCTGTCATCGAACTGCTTCAAGGCCGTGTCGTTGAGCGCGATCTGGGTCACGCGAAAGCGGCCGAAGTGCGCGCTTGCATCCGGCAGGCCCGCCAGCATCATGGTCGTGATCGGCTCCAGCGCGGTGTTGGAGGAAGGCGTGAGCATGCCGATCAGGGTGCGTTTGCGGTTCATCGAGGCTTTCGGTTCATATGGTCTTCGGTCAGTGCAAGGGACATGCCTGAAACTTTCATGCGCCAAGCGCATCGGCCA
>JAYVWK010000506.1:0-8388 GCA_043786185.1 Burkholderiales bacterium | reverse complement strand
CACGCAATCGCTCCGCATCGATCCGCATCCCATATGTGCAGTCGGACAAGGCGCGGCGTATCGAAGTGCGTTTCCCCGATGCCTTGTCCAACCCGTATCTCGCGTTCAGCGCGATGATGATGGCTGGCCTTGACGGTGTGCAGAACAAGATTCACCCGGGCGATCCGGCCGACAAGAATCTCTACGATCTGCCACCGGAAGAAGACGCGAAAATCCCCACGGTCTGTTCCTCGCTTGACCAGGCGCTCGAAGCGCTGGATAACGACCGTGAGTTCCTCACCCGCGGTGGTGTGTTCAGCAACGAGATGATTGACGCTTACATCGCGTTGAAGATGGACGACGTCACGCGCTTCCGCATGACCACCCATCCGCTCGAGTATGAAATGTATTTCAGCGCTTGATCAGGCCCTGACCGAAAAACGGCACGCATTCCGCGTGCCGTTTTTTTTAGCCGAATTCAATTCTGTTCGCAGGCGGCGTGCCGCACGACTGATGCTTTTCCTCTGGCGCGGTAAACTGCCGGGCCGCGTCGCGCGTTATGTGGAACAACGGGTCGCCGGACGGATGGCTTGAGGCAATCGGAGTGAAGATGAAGATTACCCGCAATCTGCTGAATCGGCTGACCGGCGGAACCGCAGTTTTTGCATTGGCGCTGCCGCTCTTGGCGCCGGCGCAGCAACGGCCGGCCGCCGCCGCGCCCGCGCCCGTTGCAGTGCCTGCCGCTGCGCCAGGCGGGGTGTTTCGCTGTGTCGACGCCGACGGCAAGACCGAGTATCGCAACATCGGCGATACCAAGGGGTGCAAGAAAATCGAGACCGAAACGGTCAACACTGTGCCTTTCCCGCGCGCCGCGACAGCGCGCCCTGACGCCAAGGCACCGAACCGGATCGAGGCCGGTGCGCAGCGCGGCCGGGACAACGATCGGCGCAAAATTCTCGAGGAAGAACTTGCCAGCGAGCAGAAGCGACTCAGCGATCTGCGTTCCGAGTTCAACAACGGCGAACCCGAGCGCCGCGGCGACGAGCGCAACTTCCAGCGCTACGCCGACCGGGTCGAGAAGCTCAAGGCCGACATCGCGCGCAGCGAGGCCAACGTGGAGTCCCTCAAGCGCGAACTCAGCACCGCGCGCAACTAGCGCCGGGCGTGTGGCCGCCGTTGGGTGCAACGCGGTCGGGCCGCGCAGGCGCCGGGCGGGTCGATCGCGGCGCGTACCGGCGGTTGCCACTGCCCTGCATTCTGGATAGTTTCGCGCCGCCCCGGCGCCTGCACCCGAGCACCTTTTTCAACATGAGACGCACACCACCCGGCAAGCGCCCCAGTGCAGCACCTCAGTCGGTGCCCCCTTCGGCGTATGCGGGGCTCGATCTGCTGCCGTCCGCGATTCTTCTGCTCGATGGGAATTGCCGTGTGATCCACGGCAATTCAGCGGCTGAAGGCCTGATCGAAGCCAGCCTCAGAAACCTGATCGGCCATTCGGTGCATCGCCTGTTTGAAGGCGGCCCGGAATGGGAATTGACACTGCAGGAGGCGCTGGCCGGGCGCTGGAGCCACCGCACGCAGGAACTGGTGCTGGCGCCAGCCGGCCGCGAACCGGTGCCGGTGTCATGCGTGATCACGCCGATCGATCAGCCGCCAGCCTGCCTGCTGACCGAATTCAGGGTGATCGACCAGCAGCTCAAGGTCGCACGCGAAGAGCGCTTGAACGAGCAAGCGGAGGCGAATCGCCAACTGGTACGCAACCTGGCACACGAAATCAAGAATCCGCTGGGCGGCATTCGCGGCGCCGCGCAGTTGCTGGAGCACGAGTTGCCGCTGCCGCAGCTGCGCGAGTACACCCAGGTGATCATCAAGGAATCAGATCGGCTGCAGTCGCTGATGGACAGGATGCTCACGCCGCAACGGCCGCCGCATATCACCGGCGTCAATATTCACGAGGTGCTGGAGCGGGTGCGCAGCCTGTTGGCGGCTGAGTTCCCGCGCCGCTTTCGCCTGACGCGCGACTACGACGCTTCATTGCCCGACTTGCGCGGTGACAAGGAACGCCTGATCCAGGCTGTGCTCAACATCACCCGCAATGCGGCCCAGGCGTTGATCGTCTCGAATACGGCGGATCCGGAGATTCGTCTGAAGACGCGGATCGCCCGCAACCTGACGCTTGCGCGGGAGCGCTACCGGTTGGCACTGGAATTGCATATTTCAGACAACGGGCCGGGTGTGCCCGAGGCGATTCGCGACCGCATCTTCTATCCGCTGGTGTCCGGGCGGGAAGGTGGCAGTGGCCTCGGTTTGACACTGGCGCAGACTTTCGTGCAGCAACACCATGGCACGATTGAATGCGACAGCCGGCCCGGATACACCTGTTTCAAGATTCTCCTGCCGCTGTCCTAGAAGTGTAATGTTCGATACCCGGTCGTCAATGTCGGGCGCCGACAACTGGAAACACATGAAACCGATCTGGATCGTCGACGACGACAAATCCATCCGCTGGGTTCTGGAAAAGGCTCTGGCGCGCGAAAACATTCCGTGCCGGCTGTTCGCCTCGGCGCGCGAGGCGATTGACGCGCTCGGAAGCGACGCGCCCCAGGTGCTGGTGTCCGACATTCGCATGCCCGGCGCTTCAGGGCTGGAACTGCTCGCGGTGATCAAGGACAAGCACCCCGGCTTGCCGGTGATCATCATGACCGCTTATTCCGACCTGGAGTCCGCGGTGGCTGCCTTCCAGGGCGGCGCGTTCGAGTACCTGCCGAAACCCTTCGACGTCGACAATGCGATCGAACTGATGCGACGCGCGATCGAGGAGTCGATGCGCGAAGTTGCCATCGAGGAGGCGCCCGAGGCTACCCCCGAAATTCTCGGTGCGGCGCCTTCCATGCAGGAAGTATTCCGCGCCATCGGGCGCCTGTCGCAATCCCATGCGACCGTATTGATCAACGGCGAGTCCGGCAGCGGCAAGGAACTTGTGGCGCGGGCCTTGCATCGGCACAGTCCGCGGGCGGCGAAGCCGTTCATCGCGATCAATACCGCGGCGATTCCGAAAGATTTGCTCGAGTCCGAGTTGTTCGGGCATGAACGGGGCGCCTTTACCGGCGCCCAGACCATGCGCCGCGGCCGCTTCGAACAGGCCGAGGGCGGCACGCTGTTTCTCGACGAGATCGGCGACATGCCGTCGGAACTGCAGACGCGGCTTTTGCGCGTGTTGTCGGATGGCCAGTTTTATCGTGTCGGCGGGCATCAGCCGATCAAGGCCAACGTACGGGTGATCACCGCGACGCATCAGGATCTCGAGCGGCGCGTCAAGGACGGCTTGTTTCGCGAAGACCTGTTTCACCGGCTCAATGTGATCCGGCTGCGCTTGCCGCCGATGCGCGACCGGCGCGAGGATATTCCGCTGCTGGCACGGCATTTCATGGCGAAGAGCGCGCGCGAACTGGGTGTTGAAGTCAAGCGGCTCGCCGATACGACGCTCAAATACCTGGGTACGCTGGATTGGCCCGGCAACGTGCGGCAGCTTGAAAACGTATGCCACTGGCTGACCGTGATGGCGCCGGCGCAGACCATCGAGGTAGCGGATTTGCCATCCGATCTGCGTGAAGTACGCAGTGAGCCCGGTGGCGTGATAGTGACCGACTGGGTCAGGTCGCTGGAGCAAGAGGTGACTCGCCGCCTGGCCGCCGGCGAGAATGCGATTGGTGACGATCTGACGCGCCTGTTCGAAAGCGCGTTGATCAGAAATGCCTTGCGCCACACTGGCGGGCGCCGCATCGAGGCTGCCAACCTTCTGGGGATGGGGCGCAATACCATCACTCGCAAGATCAGCGAGTTGAAGATCGAGGATCGCGGTGACTGACTTCGCGTGCATTCGTCGGAGCGCAGGGCTGATGCTCCTGCCCCGGACGCTTGCACGCGCTTAGGAACGCCGCGCGCGGCACAGGTCGATATATGCGCACGCCGGGTGATGCGCGGGGTCTAACCGCGCCCCGTGCTGCCAAACCCGCCGGTGCCGCGCTGGCTGTCGGCGAAGTCGTCGACGACGGCGAAATCGACCTGCAACACCGGCACTATGATCAACTGTGCGATGCGATCCATTGGTTGCAGGGTGAATTCGGCCTGGCCGCGGTTCCATATGGCGCACATCAACGGACCCTGATAATCGGAATCGATGAGGCCGACTAAGTTGCCAAGTACGATACCCGATTTCGCGCCCAGACCCGAGCGCGGCAGGATCATCGCCGCGTAGCCCGGGTCGGCGATGTGGATAGCCATGCCGGTGGACACCATCTGCGTCTGCCCGGGTTGCAGCGTCAGTGGCGTATCGATGCAGGCACGCAGATCGAGCCCGGCACTGCCGGTGGTTGCGTAGGATGGAAGATTGCCCTTCAGGCGCGGGTCCAAAAGCTTGACTGCGATGGTTTTCATGCTTGGCCAGTGGGCAGGGATAAAATCGGATTCTAACGGCGCATGACGACCACACCAGACAAGTGCCACGCTGATCATCCAAGGAGGGTTTGTGAAAATCGCGATTCCGGACGACTATCAGGATTGCATTCGCCACCTCGCGTGCTTCGCCAGGCTGGCCGCGCATGAAGTGGTGATCTACAACGACTCAAGCAGCGACGAAACCGAACTGGCGCGGCGCTTCGCGAATTGCGATGCACTGGTGCTGATCCGCGAACGCACGCGCATCACCGGGACATTGCTTGACCGCCTGCCGCAGCTGAAAATCATCAGCCAGACAGGCAAGGTATCGAATCACATCAAGGTCGCCGACTGCAGCGTGCGCGGCATCGCCGTCGCCGAAGGCCAGGGCGATCCTGGCCCTACGGCCGAGCTGACCTGGGCGCTCATCATGGCGTCGATGCGCTACGTGCCGCAGGAAGCTTGGCGACTCCGGAGCGGGCTGTGGCAAGGATTTCTGGGGCGCCAGTTGCGCGGACGCAGGCTGGGCGTGTGGAGCTACGGCCGGATCGGCAAGATGGTGGCAGGCTACGGCCGCGCGTTCGGCATGCAGGTGTGGGTTTGGGGGCGCCAGGCATCGACCGACGCGGCGCGCGCCGACGGTTTCGAGGTGGCGCCTTCACGCGCGGCATTCTTTGCGGGCAGCGAGGTGCTGAGCCTGCACGTTCGTCTGAATGCCGAAACGCGCGGCATGGTGACGCCGGCCGATCTCGCCACCATGCGCGACGATGCGTTGCTGGTCAATACCAGTCGTGCCGAACTGATCGCGCCAGGCGCGCTGGAAGCCGCCCTTGCAGCCGGACGTCCCGGGTTCGCAGCGGTAGATGTGTACGAAGACGAACCGGTCGTGGGCGCGCGGCATCCGCTGCTTGCCCTGCCCAATGCGCTGTGCACGCCGCATCTGGGGTATGTGGAGCGTGACAATTACGAGCTCTATTTCGGCACTGCCTTCAACAATCTGCTGGCGTTCGCCGCAGGGAAGCCGACAAACCTGGCGGACCCGGCGGTCGTATTCAGGGCTTGAATTTTTCGTAAGCGTCCGCTTCGATGCAAGCCGGCCCGGTCATCGGCGGTGCGGCCGCACCGCGCAAGCTGGCAGGCTTTCGGCAGGCCATGATGATGCTCTCGCAAGAGCCCGAGAGCGGGCGTCGCGCCGTCGCGGGTTTTGCTTCCCTGCATCGGCGAGGAGCGGCGACCATGCGGCGACTCGGGACGCTTACAGGACAATATCAAACAGCATGCGCTCGAATTCCCCGTGGCGTGCGACCAGCGTGCGCAGCCGTAGCCTCATTGACGTAGGACCATCGATGAATTCGATGACATTGCCTTCGCGCGCCCAGCCAACCGGCAACAGTATTGACGCGTGCGCGCTGTAGTTGCGCAAGGTCGGGTTGGCGCCGGTATTGGTCAGCATCTGCTCATCGATGGCAGGCAAGGCGGCGGGGGTGTCAAACGGGTTTGCCGGTCCGCGCGGGACGCTGCGCTCTGGCGTGCTGTCGGCACGCGCGCTGGTTCGCGCACGCTTGAAGTTGTCGATGATCAGTGCCGCGGCGCTCGGCGATCTGCCGGAGGATTGCAGGATCGCCGTCGCCTCCAGATAGCGCACGGCGCCGGCGCGCGCCAAGCCTGGCAGCATTTCCAGGCCGACCTCGATGCGTCCGTCGAAGGTCTCCTCCGCCCAGCGGATTTCGCCGACCATGGCAGTGCCTTCAGTACCATGGCGGATGGCGGCCAATTGGCCGCGCTTGACGCGCGCATTGCCGGAGCGGACGCCACGTTGCATGGAGAGGCCGGTCGCGCTTTCCTCCAGCATCTGCCAGCAGTCGAGCTGCCCCAGCATCTGTTGCCACGATTCAGCCGTCGGTTTTTGTTCCTTGAACGGTACTTCGCCGGCGCCCAGGAAGATGTGCGCCACCTCGACATGACTGTAGACCTTGGGCGGCGGTGGCGGCAGATAGCGCCGGCGCTTCATCAGGCCGTAGATCAGTTCGGGATCGATCGCGCAAAAAATCGTTTCGCTGCGGTGCCGTCGCGGGAATCTTCGAAGATTTGTGCGTGTACACCAGGCGCCGTAGAGCTTGCCGAAAAGCGAGCGCAGTACCGGCACCGGTGATGGGGGTGTCAACGATGGGCTCTCGATCATGCTGCCGCGGTTGAGCATGGCAAGGCGCCCGCCAACGCTTTGAGACAGCGCAGTGACATCCAGCACATGCTCCAGATCGCCCAGGCGAACGATTTTCAGCTTGGAGTTGCCGGCGGCGGCGGAATGGTCGCCATCGCCGGCGCCAATCGTACGGACCGTGAGCGCGAGTTTGCGCTCGAAAAAGCTGGCGATCTGGCAGGTGTACTCGAATTCCCGACCGGACATGGAACGTGCGCCGCACAGGTGCAGCAGCAGGCCACGTCCATAGGTTGCAGCAACGCTACTCTTGCCATCGGCTTGCAGTGAGTCGCGCACCACCTTGCTGGTCAGGCCGGCGCGCTCGGCACTGGCCAGCGTGTTGCGGGCGATGTTCCACAGATCGTCGGGCACCCGCTGGCGCGCGCGCAGGTGAGCGATCATTCCCTGCACTGACCAGAATACAGCGCGCTGATGCAGCAGTGCGGCGAACCTCTGATACTCGTCGGTGGCAGCCAAGCTGTGCGGAATTCCGTCCGCGCAGGCTTCGGCGAGGCGCCGCGTCAGGCTGTCGCTCGCGGCCAGCGCGGCGGCTTGGGCGGGCATCAGTGGCAGCAGTTTGTCGGTATATCTGGGCGCTAGGGTTTCCAGATACTGAACCACCGACGGGCGCAGGGTCTCAAGGACCTTCAGCGCGCTCATCGCGCCGCGGTCGGGCAGCTCGCCCAAGGCGTCGGTGATGGCGATCACCAGGGCTTGCGGATCCGCCTTGGGGAGCTCGTTGAGCCACACGCGGCAAGCGTCCGGGCTGATCAGCGGGTTGTAGGCGGGGCCGGTAGCCAAGGCTGGCTTTCAGGTTTGAACAGTGGCAACAACGCCGTCGCCGCCGCCGCGTGGCCGGTAGCGTGCCTGACCACCGCGGTGCACCCGGTTTTCAGACATCCGCAACTTTCAAAACCAGTTTGCCGAAGTTGCCGCCCGAGAAAAGCAGGTTCAGGGTGGGCGGAAAATTGGCCAGGCCTTCGACCACATCTTCACGCGATCTGAATTTGCCCTCGCGCATCCACTGCGCGATCTGACTGACCGCCTCGGCGTAGCGGTCCGCCCAGTCGAATACGACGATGCCTTCCATACGCGCACGGTTGACCAGCAGGGACAGATAGTTCGACGGGCCTTTCACCGGAGTCGTATTGTTGTATTGCGAGATAGCGCCACAGATCACGATACGTGCGCGCCGATTGATGCGCGTGAGCACCGTATCCAGAATTTCGCCGCCGACGTTGTCAAAATAGACGTCGACGCCGTTCGGACAGTGCTGTTTCAGGCCGTCGCGCAGCGGTCCGGCCTTGTAATCGATGCAGGCGTCAAATCCCAGTTCATCGACCACGAACTTGCACTTGTCGGCGCCGCCGGCGATACCGACCACCCGGCACCCCTTGATTTTCGCGACCTGGCCGACCGTTTGGCCGACCGCGCCGGCCGCTCCTGACACGAGCACCGTTTCGCCCGCACGTGGCTGCCCGGATTCAAGTAGTCCGAAGTAGCCGGTCATGCCCGGCATTCCCAGGGCGTTGAGCCATTGCGGCAGAGAACCCATTGCCAGATCGATCCAGGTCAGCTCGCCCCGGCCGATGCCCGCGGCCTCGATCATGCAGTATTCCTGCATGCCGAAGCCGCCGCCAACATGGTCTCCGACGGCGAATGCGGCATTGTTAGATGCGATCACCCGCCCGACGCCAGCGGCGCGCATGACTTCGCCAATGCCGACTGGAGCAATATAACTTTTGCCTTCATTCATCCAGCCGCGCATGGCG